>CAUWNL010000033.1:0-31362 GCA_963559995.1 uncultured Sarcina sp. | reverse complement strand
ATATATTTAACCTTTGCTTATACTCTTGTTCTTCTGTCTTTATAAACTTATCTATATCTTCAATATACTTTTGCATATGTTTATATTCCTCTTCTGTAAATACTTCATTTAACAAACATCTTTTACAAAATCTTTTTTTCATGAACTACTCCAAAACAAAGCTAATTACACTACATGGTGGTATCTTAAAATCCATTCCTTTATCAGTTATAGAAAAATCGGTAAACTCTTCTGGTTTTACTTTATTAGGACTATTAAATGTATTAAAGAGGTCCATTTTTCCAGTTAAGATAGTTGCCTTCACCTTTTTTATTTCTCTATCTACTATTATAGATTCAACTTTATAATACTCATCAACAGATAAATTATTTATAGTTATATTTATTCTATCTTCTTTATCTATTGAAACTGATTCATGTAAATTTGGTACTTGTATTTCTTCATTTACACCTATATTCTTAGTTTCTAAATAACTTTCAACTAAAGTTGCATCTTGATGATTTTTATACATATTAAACACATGATAAGTTGGGGTTAATAACATTTTTTCTCCTTCTGTTAAAATAACAGCTTGAAGGACATTTACAACTTGAGCTAAATTAGCCATCTTTATCCTATCTGAGTGTTTATTAAATATATTTAAATTTATTCCTGCTATTAATGCATCCCTCATTGTGTTTTGCTGATATAAAAACCCTGGATTAGTACCTATTTCAACATCATACCAACTACCCCACTCATC
The DNA here is from genome assembly GCA_963559995.1 of uncultured Sarcina sp. GTDB lineage: Bacteria > Bacillota > Clostridia > Clostridiales > Clostridiaceae > Sarcina. Next base: position 30,620 of record CAUWNL010000033.1, on the reverse strand, counting down.
AATAATTAAATCTACTTTCTTTTCCGGATCATATTTATTCATTATATCAATATGCCTATTAATTAACTCTTCCATTCTTAATGTCTTATCCATAGTAATATACCATGTTTCCTCACTAAACCCTGTTGCTGGTCCTTTATTAAACCATCCACCTGGATGTGTATAATAATGAAGAGTTAATGCATCCATAAAATTTCCCGCAACTTTCATTACTCCATCTGTCCAATTATAATCATCTACATTAGGACCGCAAGCTACCTTATAAAGCTTATTTTCTCCATAATTTCTGCAATATGTTTGATACCTTCTATACATATTTCCATAGAATTCTGGTGTCATGTTTCCACCACAACCCCAATTTTCATTACCTACACCAAAATATTTAACTTTCCAAGGCTTTTCTTGTCCATTTTCTTTTCTTAAGTCTGCCATTGGAGATACTCCATCAAAGGTTAAATATTCAACCCACTCAGACATCTCTTGAACTGTGCCACTTCCTAAATTACCATTTATATATGGCTCACATTCTAACTGTCTACAAAGCTCCATAAACTCATGAGTTCCAAAACTATTATCTTCTACAGCGCCACCCCAATGAGTGTTTATCATCTTCTTTCGATTTTCTTTTTTACCAATACCATCTTTCCAGTGATACTCATCTGCAAAGCATCCACCTGGCCAACGAAGAACTGGTACTTTAATCTCTTTTAATGCATTGATAACATCTGTTCTCATTCCATTTATATTAGGTATTTTAGAGTTTTCTCCTACATATATACCCTCATATATACACCTTCCTAAATGCTCTGAAAAATGTCCATATATCTCTTTACTGATTTTAGATTTTTTATTATGTGTATTAATAATTAATTTACTCATAACTCCCCCACTTATAAAAGTAAAAAATTTATATAAATTCAATATATTTACAATATACTATATTATATTATAGTAGTCAATAAATTATTTTATATTTATTTAAAATAATGAAAACAGGCTCAGACTCGTGGTATATTATAATAAAATAATATTATTTATTTTTGTATTCCCCATAATACTGTACCATTATCTCTACCCATAACTGTAAAAGTCATAGCATAACATTTATTATTAGGATCATATTGTTTTAAAAATACACCATTATATATTTCATCATCAATACTTATAGTTACTTCATTACTATTTTTAAATTCCCAAGTACCATCTATTACCCCATCTATAGTACCATCTTTTTTAATATTTATTTCTTGAAATTCTTTTATTTCTTCCGTTATATCTCGTCCATGATTTATATAGTTATAAGTTCCTATTACTTCTTTTTCTTGATACTCTCCTATTTCTTCCCCAGAATATCTGTATGGAGCCACTACAAACCATCCATCTTCATTTAGAAACATTTCATGAACCCTTATTTGATGTGCCTCTCCTGTATCTGGAAAACGCGAATGAAAAACTAGAAAATATTTTCCTTCCTCTTCATCATAATAAACTGAATTATGTCCTGGCGATACATATCCTGCTTCAAAAGAATCAAGAAATTCTTCGTTGCTATTATCTATTGGATATCTAAAATTTCCAAAAAGCTTATTCCCATATTGGGATATGACTCCATTTTGAGCTGCTAAAAACTTTCCTCTTATACCCTTACAGTCAATCATATCATTTCCCATAGCATCTTCATAAGGCCCATCTGGATTTTTAGATCTTGCAATTCTCATATTATAACCACTATCTGCTGTTAATCCACCAAAGGATAAAAACATATAATAATACTCCGTTTCTTTACTATATATAACATAAGGTGCTTCTATTTGTGAGTGATATCCACCTAATAATTTTTTGCCATAAGTTCCTTGCCCTTCTAATACAGTACCTGTTTCAGGATTTAATTCTAATATATATATCCCTCCTGAATATGATCCATACATCATCCAAAGTCTACCTTCTTTATCATAAAAAATAGCCGGATCTATTGCATTTGGATGAACATTTGCATCATAAGTTCCAATACTTCCATCTTCCTCTTCATACTCTAAAATTTCTCCTCCGCTAGATTTTATTAAAAGACCTAAATTAGTATAAGGTCCTTCTACACTATCAGAAACTGCATACCCTATAGCGCTTTGTGGTGAGCTTCCTTCACAAACACAGTAATATATATAATACCTTCCATCATTTAATTTTATCCAATCACTTGCCCAAAAGGTATTAGTATCACTCCATTCTAAAGCTTCTTTCAATTCTTCCCTAATACTCGTAAATAGCTTAGTATTAGCTACTGAATCTGAAATACTAGTCCAATTTATTAAATCCTCTGATTTAGCTTCTGCCATATGAGATCCTGTTACATAATAAGTTTCATTATCTTTTATTATAGCTGGGTCATGAACTGATGCGTTTTGAAACTCTATATTAACTACCTCATTTTTTGCACCACAAGAAACTATAGTAAAAGTAGCTATAGCCATTACTAATACGCTTAATTTTAGTTTTTTCATATAAATCCCCTTACAATTTAAATTATTTTATAGAAATTTAAAATATATTTATGAATGTTTAGAACTTTCCTATAGTTATTTTTATTGCAAATACCTTACTTACAATAGTGTTTTCTTTAGCCTTAAACTTTACTGTTATTTTTGATTTATCCTTAATTAGTTCTTTAGGTATCTTATAAAACTTATCAAATAATATGTTAGATTTATTTTTGTTTAAATTCTCGTCTGAAATTAGAAAATTGTCTACATATATAAAAAATTCATTTTTTGTATTTTCTTTTGCTTCTTCATTTAGATATGTTACTAATAGATAGGTATCTTTTCTCCATTGTACTTTCATTTCATAACTAAAGTACCCATTTTTACTACACATTCTCCATCCCTTACTATAGCTTGTGGAATAATCACTTATAGAGTTTTTATACTTAAGCCCATGTTCAATTTCTGATTGCTGTTCATTTAGATTTACTTCATCTATTATATTACTTTCTTTATAATTATCTAGCTTATATTCTTCCTTACTATCTTTTATATCCCAATAAATCGTATATCTTTCATGATGGATATCATAAAAAGGCTTTAGTTTATATTTAACTTTTCTTTTATCATTTACTGTTTCTATTTCAAAAAATAACTTTTCATTATTTATCCTTTTTACTTTGTTTATTATATTTTCTTCACTATTTTTTAATGTTGAAACATTTATTCCTTTATAATGATTTAATTTTAAATGATCATCTAAAATATCAGTTTCAGGAAAGTTTTCTCTTCCTAAAGCTCCTGCTAACACAATTGGTCCATACATAAATGCCACTTTATTTTTATCTTCTTTAGAGTAATATAACTGAAGCCTCATAGGGAGTACTATATTTATTTTATCTCCCTTATTCCACTTTCTTTCTATTGATATATATCCATTTTCTCTTATTTTTAATTCCTCATTTTCGTTTACTGTAACCCTAATATCTTTTCCCCAGTATGGAATTCTTATATTTATAGTCATAAGACAATTATTTCCCTCTTCAATTAATAAAGTACTATATTCAGTTTCTGGGAAACTTGTATTTTGAGATATTATTAAACTTTTGTCCTCTATTATAATTTTTGAACTTATATATAAATTTACAAATAATTTATTATTATCTCTGTAATATATAAAATTAGTATATCTAGTTGGATTCTCCATTCCTGTCCCTGTACAACACCAAAAAGAGTTATCTAATGAACAATAAACTTTAAAATGACCTGGCTTTGTAGACATAAAATATGTCTTCATTCCACTTATAGGATCTTGGGATGCTAATATATGATTATATAGAGCATTTTCATAGTAATCTATATATTTAGAATTATTATGCCATTTATATAATTTTTCTGTAAGTTTTAACATATTATATGTGTTACAAGTCTCAGCTGTAGTTACTCCTAAAGTTTCTGTTTTAGACCTTCCAAAATGTTCATTTATACTATTTCCTCCAATAACATAAGATCTATATTTTGTTACTATATTCCAAAAGAACTCGCTAGCTCTTTTAAAATCTTCATTATCTGTAATATTATAAATACTTGCAGCTCCTATAATTTTAGGTATTTGTGTGTTTGCAAGTTTTCCTTCTAACTCATCTCTTAACTCTATTAGAGGTTCTAATGATTCCTTATGAATAAATCTCATTGCCAAATCTAAATAATCCTTATTTTTAGTTATTTCATATAATCTTGCCATAGTTTCACACATTCCACCATGCTCACAATATAACATTTTTTGAAACTGTTCTTCTGTTAAGTTATCTGTTCCTTCTTTTGCCCAATTAGCCATGTTTATTACTATATCTAAAGCTCTTTTATTATCAGTTAATTCATATACATCTATAAGTCCAGCATATATTTTGTGGATACTATACCATGGAACCCATCCTCCTCCAAGTTCAAATCTTGTAACATGAAAACTTCCACTAAAAACATTATCAAAACATTCTCTAGAAAAACCACTAATATATCTATCAGGGCTAAGACTTTGAATAAAAAGAAGTTCTTCTATTATATAATCTAGTTTTTTCTTTAACCTCTCATCCTTATCTGTTTTATACATATAAGCTAATGCTGACATAAAATGCCCTAAAGAATGTCCACTTATTTTTCTCTCTTCCCATCCCCCATAACGCTTAGCTTTGCCCTCCTTTCCTATAGCTTCATAACAAGGTGCTAAAAGTCTATCTGGATTTAAATATAATAAATATTCCTTGCCTTTTTCCTGAGATGCTTTAAATATTCCATCTAATAAAATTACTTTCTCCATTCTTCACCATTCATTTTTTCTTTTATTTTACTTTTATATAAATATTATCAAATAATTCTTAATATGTAAACAATTTTACTTGATTTTTAAAGTTTTATTTTTTAATATATTGAATTAATATATATATTCTTAAAATAAATTTTTGAAATTCACAATTATTTTAAATAATGTAAAACTTGAAATATTCAATTAAGTATCTTTAAAATTAACTTTAAAGATAAAAAGTCTTTATCAAAAGCATAATTCCCTTGATAAAAACTTTTTATTAAAAAACCATTATACATTACTAAATTAATTTTATAATTATACATCTTATTTAATTAGTTCATAATATTTTGCTTTTCTATAAACACTTGATTGGTTTATTCCTAAATTTTCTGCCGCCTTATAGGTACTTCCATATTTCTCTAAGGCTTCTTTTATTATATTTTTTTCAACTCTCTCCATTATATTTTTGAAATTTAATGTATTATCCTGTAGTTGTTCTTCTATATCTTCTTTATATGATACTCTACTTTTTAATATCTCTATATCTACATTATCCCCATTACATAATATGACAAGCATTTCTATTGCATTTTTTAATTCTCTAACATTGCCTAACCAATTACTTTTTTTCAGTATATCTATTGCCTTATTATCTAAATACAACTGTTTATTATATTTTTCATTATATTCACTTAAAAACTTATTAGTTAATAATAAAATATCATCTTTTCTTTCTCTAAGAGGAGGTATATGAATAGGAATAACATTTAATCTATAATATAAATCCTCTCTAAATTTTTTCTTTTCAACTAACTCTTCTAAATTTTGATTTGTAGCTGCAATAACTCTAATATCTAATTTTACAGGTTTTATACCTCCAATTCTTACTAGCTCTTTTTCCTGAAGAACTCTTAACAGTTTAGATTGTAATAATACAGGCATTTCACCTATTTCATCTAATAAAATAGTTCCTCCATTTGCTGCCTCAAACATACCTATTTTTCTTTTATTTTGTGCCCCAGTAAATGCACCTTGCTCATATCCAAAAAGTTCTGATTCTATTAAAGCTTCTGGAATAGCTGCGCAATTTATTTTTATATAGGGTTTATCTATTCTAGTACTTTTTTCATATATCTCATTAGCTAAAACTTCCTTGCCGCACCCTGTTTCTCCTGTGATTAACACTGTTGCATCTGTTTTAGCTACAACTTCTATTAATTTTTTTAGTTTTTTTATTGAATTACTTTGGCCTATAAATTTATCATCCTTATCAATATTCCCCTCTAATTCATTTATACCCCCTGTATGCTGAATATTTTTACTATTAACTTTTTGCAACTTTTTTTTAAAATTATTTATTTCAGTTAAGTCCCTAAAAACCGTTAAAACCTTTTCAACATTATTACCATTAAATATAGGAATAGCAGTTACTAGCGCTATATTATTATTTTTCTCTATATTTATAATCCTACTTAGCTTCTTTTTTCTTTTAATAACTTCAAATTGAATTGGATTCTCTATAATTCCTTTATCTTTTAAATAATTTAAATTTTTTCCTATTATCTCTTTCTTTGAGATATTTAATATTCTGCTGTATTCATTATTAATATCTATAATTACTCCATTTTTATCGCTTAAGCATATACCATCTGATAACTCATTACCTAAGGAGAAAGCTAAAATTTCATCTTTACTATGCATTACTTTTTTATCCAAACCTACTCACCCTCAAACAACCTAATTTTATTTAAAATATATTATACCATATTTATGTATTTTATTGTAAAAATAAAAGTACCATGAAATTAATTCAATAGTACTTTTACTTTATTAATCTTTTTCTCTTAGATTTAATATCCTATTTAACAAATAAAATATATTTCTAATTATTTTTAAATCACTTTATTACTTACCTATTTTTTATATAATACATTAATTAAATATTCTCTTAAATTATTATTTGAATCCTTTATTTGCTCTTGTGACCACTCTTGAAATCCATATCCTGTTTTAAAGCCTAAAGCTCCACTTTCAAACTTTTCCTTTAAAAGCCTAGATGGTTCTTTAGAACTTTCAAGACTTTTTAATATATAGTCATGAATTGAATATGTTAAATCTAATCCTACCATATCAGCGTTTTCCATAGGACCCAGCACTGGTAACCTTAATCCAAAGCCATATTTTACTGCCTCATCAACAGTTTTAGCATCAGCTATACCATTTTCAACTATTGAAATTGCTTCTCTCCATAGTGCATGTTGAAGTCTGTTTGCTAAAAAACCTGGAACATCTTTATTTACTTTTACAGGTTTTTTGTCAGCTTTCTTTAATAATTCATAAGTTATATCAAAGACTTCATCTGATGTATAATCTGATTTAATTACCTCAACTAATGGAATTAAATATGGCGGATTCCAAAAATGTGTTCCTACTGCCCTTTCTCTTTTGCTTATTTTAGAAAAAATTTCTGTAATACTCATTACTGAAGTATTACTTGCAAGTATAGCAGTTTCTTTACAATACTTTTCTATGTTCACAAATAGGTCTTGTTTTAACTTCATATTTTCAGGAATACATTCTATAATAAAATCTGCATCTTTAACCGCTTCTTCAAAATCTTCAGTAGTCTTAATTCTATTAAAAATTCCTTGAATATCTTTATCAGTAACTATATTTTTTTCCCTTAATACCTTAAGATTTTCTTTAATCTTTTCTAATCCTTCATACTCAAACTTCTCTCTTATAAAAATTGTTACAACTAAATCCTCACAAGATGCAAAAACCTGAGCAATTCCACTTCCCATCATGCCTGGTCCAAAAATTGTAATATTTTTTATATCTTTTAAGTCCATTTCATTTCCCCCTAAAATCATAGTTAATTTTAACTATTTTAATCCTAAAATTCTTCTAGCCTCATCAGGAGTTGCAACTTCTCTATTAGCTTCTTTTATAACCCTTGCAGCTCTTTCTACAAGTTCAGCATTAGATTTTGCTAATTGACCTTTAGCATAATAAACATTGTCTTCCATTCCAACTCTCACATGTCCACCCATAGCTATGGCAGTTAACATTATTGGTAAATGCCCATTACCAATTCCAAGTGCAGACCAAGTAGAATCTTCTGGTATTAAACTCTTTAAATATACTAAATTTTCAACAGTTGCAGCTGTTCCACCTGCAGCTCCTAAAACAAATTGATAATGAAGTGGCCCTTGTAATACACCTTTTTTCTTATAATATAGTGAATTATAAACCATACCTGCATCAAATATTTCTATCTCTGGCTTTACCCCATATTCTCCCATAGTATGTCCTAGCTCTTCTAAAAATTTAGGATGATTTATAAAAAGTGTACTATGCATCCAGTTCATACTTCCACAATCATAAGAAGCAAGTTCTGGTCTTAGTAATCTTAAATGTGCTTGTCTAGTTTCATCAGTGGCATTTAAATCCCCCGATGTAGTTAAATTTATTACTATATCACATTTTTCTTTTATAAGCTTCACTGTTTGTGCAAATTTTTCACTATCCATAGTTCCTCTCCCCTCATCATCTCTCATATGAAGATGAGCAACTGAAGCCCCAGCCTTATAACATTCATATACATCACTTGCTATTTCTTCAGGAGTTAGCGGTATGTTAGGATTATTCTCCTTAGTTGGCCATGCCCCTGTTGTAGCAACTGTTATTATTGTTTTATTTTTTAATTCATTACTCATTTTTATTCCTCTTTTCTTTATATTATATTAAACTGCTGCTTCTTCTTCTTTTTGAAAATCTCTATTATATTTATGTTCATCTATTTTGCTTATTAACATAAGATTCACTAAAATTACCCCTATAAACACTACATAACATCCTCTTAAGCTTCCTGTTAAAACAATAGATATTCCAATTCATTGAAGTTATTAATCCTTGAACTGGGAAAATAACACTATTAACCTTATCAAATTCATGTCTTCCAAATATAGCTGCTGGTAAGGACGTTGTAAAATTAGCTGACCCACCTATAGCCATACCAATCATAGATACTTAAAGATATATTGCTAAGCTAACCTCAGTTACATTTGCAATAAGATGGTATATTATCTTATTAAACATATAATTTTTTTGGCTCTTATAATAAAAATTTTATAACTGCTATTTTATAAATAATTAGCTTAATGATATATCATTAAGCTAATTACTCTTATATTTATGCTGTGTTATAATTATAGATATTTTATTTACACTTATATTAATTAAAATCCACCATAGGTATAAGTTCTATCAGGAACGTTATTTATATCATCTTCATCTATTTCAGCTACACAACGAGCCATAGATCCATCTCCCATATACCATCTAATTGGGAAACAATAGAATCTAAAACGTTTGCCGGATACCTTATCTAGGTCCCCACCTAAATTTTCAACACCAACAATACCATGACCTAATAATTGCTTGTGACAAGGTTCCCAAGTACCCCAGCATCCTATTTCTTCTAAATCACCAAACTTTTCATTATATGCTTCTTTTCCATGAATTCTTATATACTCATCTTTATCAAATTCAGCATATGCCTCTTCTCCAAATTTTTCTTTGTATTCTTCTGTAATAGACCTTCCTGATGCACCAAGTAAATTCATACGAGTCATTCCGTTGTTTCCCATAGCAGTATGAAGTGGATGGTCTAAAGCTTGCATATCCATAGCTACACATTTTACTTTATGTTGTACAAACCATTTACCAGCTTCAACTCCAGTTCCACATGAATAATGATAATATTCCTTTGAATCATCAAATTTACGATGCATTCCTGTATTTAAACAAACAACCATACCTTCTAATTCTTCTGGTTTTATATTTGCACGTCTACAAGCATCTTCTAAATGTTCAGGTCCTATTAATCCCCATGGCTCAATATTTATTTCAAGGCAAACTGCATCTCCTGTATAAGCATCAACTGGCATTTCATGAGTATAACGAGCTCTTTTTCCATTAAACTCTTTTTCCATAACATGACGTGGTGCATCACAATGTGTACCAGTATGCATAGTACAACCAACATATTGTGTTAAAACTCCACCCTTAGCCATTGTATGTTTTCCATCAACTACTGGCTTATCAAAGTAAGGCCATCTTGGTATCTCCGCACTGAAAGGATGTGTTAAATCAATAAATATTTTTTTTCCCATTTTAAATTCCTCCTAATTATCATCTAATTATTATATATCCATATTTTTATGTTAAAGATATTAGTTAGCCCAATATCCACCATCAACTGCAATATTAGCTCCAGTCATAAAATCACTAGCACTTGAAGCTAAGAAAATACAAGGTCCTACAAAATCTTCTGGTTCGCCAAGTCTACCAACTGGAAGACGTTTTAAAAAGTTTTTGTAAACAGCACTTTCAGGGTCAAACATCCATTCAGTTAAATCTTGTTCTACAATTGGTTGTGGATTATTATATCCAGCAGATGTTACCAACACATTTATTTCTCCAAAAGTTTTAACTGCATCATTAACAACCTTAATTACATCCTTCTCTATGGCAGGGTCCCCTACTGAATATCCACATTCAATTCCACTTTCCTTTAACTCATCACAAAGGGCTTTACATTTATTATCACTACGTCCTGTAACAAAAATTTTCATTCCTGCTAAGCCATAACCAAAGGCAACAGCTTTTCCTAAAGCTCCAGTTGCTCCTGTTATAACTGCAACTTTTCCTTTAACATCAAATAAATTATTTACAAATTGTTGTTCCATAATTTCACTCACTTTCTATCCACTTAATTATTAGTTATAACTACTAAAACTGTGGCTACTTTATTTGTTTCATTAATCATTTCTCTACCTTCATTTGGCCCTATAAATATAGAATCATTCTTTTTTAGTACAAATGTTTCATCTTTTGACTTTACAGTTATTTCTCCATCTAGTACAAAGTACACTTTTTCAGTTGGTGAATCTTCATAGGCATAATTTGCTCCGCCACCAGGTAAAAAATATGACATACCCATCCAAAATTTACTTGCACCTGATTCTTCTATTCCATGTAATTTTAAAGCTACCATATCAAAATGACCTGGCGCTACATATGGTTTAACCTCTTTTAATGTTCTCTTTTTCATTTTTTTCTCTCCCTCTATTCTAATATTTTTAAATTATCTGGAACTATTAAGTTCGCTTCAGTTAATTCTATAACTTCATTAATAGTTACATCTGGAGCAATTTCTCTTAATACTAGCCCATCTGAAGTAACTTCCATTACTCCCATTTCTGTAACTATAAGATTTACTTGTCCAACAGCAGTTAATGGTAAACTACATCTTTTCAAAATTTTAGGGGCTCCTTTTGCTGTATGAGTCATAGCAATAATAACTTTCTTAGCACCATTGACCAAATCCATAGCCCCTCCCATTCCTGGAACTAATTTTCCTGGAATAATATGATTTGCTAAATTCCCTTTTTCATCAACTTCTAATGCACCTAATACAGTTACATCAACATGTCCACCTCTTATTATTCCAAAGGAAGTTGCACTATCAAAAAATGCTGCCCCTTTCTTTATGGTTACATATTGTCCTCCTGCATTTACTATATCTTCATCTTTATTATCTTCATTAGCTATTTCACCAAGTCCAACGAATCCATTTTCAGATTGTAGTGTTATATTTACATCCTCAGGAATATAATTAGCAACTAATGTAGGTAACCCTATTCCTAAATTAACAACATCTCCATTCTTTAATTCCCTAGCTATTCTTTTTGCTATTTTTTCTTTTATATTCATTAGTCTGCCTCCCTAACAATATAATCTACGAATATTCCAGGAGTCATTACATCATCTGGTTTTATCTCGCCTACATCTACAATCTTTTCTGCACCAACAATAACCACATCTGCAGCTGTTGCAATTACTGGATTAAAGTTTCTTGTTGAACCTTTGTAGTAAACATTTCCATTTTTATCTACTATGCTTCCTCCAACTATTGCCACATCAGCCCTTAGAGGCATTTCTAATAAATACTCTTTATCTTTAACTTTAATTTTTTCTTTACCCTCTTCAACCATAGTTCCAATACCAGTTTCAGTTAAAAAACCACCAATTCCAGCTCCACCACATCTTATTTGTTCTACTAATGTACCCTGTGGAACTAACTGAACTTCTATTTCATTATTATTCATTTGTTTTCCTGTTTCAGGATTTAAACCTATATGTGAAGCAATTACTTTTTTAACTGATTTATTTACAATTAGTTTTCCTATTCCCCTATCAGGGAAAGCAGTATCATTTGCAATTATAGTAAGGTCTTTTATATCCTTTTTAAGCATTGCATCAATAATATGTTCTGGAGTTCCAACTCCCATAAATCCACCAATCATAACTGTCATACCATCTTTTATATACTCCATGGATTCTTCTAAAGTTATAATCTTATTCACCATTACTCACTCTCCATTCATTGCCCTTACACCTTTATTTAAAGCAATTACCATGCCAACTTTTCTATTTGCCTAAAACCATTATTTGCTCTATAAAATTATCTTTTAAAATAACTCAATATATAAAAAATAATGCAAATATAAATTAAGTTTACTTTTCTTTAATTCATATTTGCATTACTGCTATTATCTTAAATATATAAAGTTAAAATTATCACTCTAAATAATACTTTAACCTTCTCCTATATCTTCTTATAAAACACCATTTATCTTTTTAAATAAAAAAATAATGCAAAATATTAATTAATTTTTAACATTACTTTGCATTATTTAAAAAAGTATATTCTACTTTAAAAATATCTATGATATTAACCTTAATTTTATTTTCCTCTGCACTTACTTTAGAAAATATTTTAATAAATACTTAACACTCGTTTTTTTAATACATTTAAACTATACTTTACCAATTATTTTTTTCTTCTTCATAAACCTTTGGTAAAATTGCTGCTAAATTGGTGAACTCTTTTATATTATGACTAAATAATGACCTTGGTACTATCTCTGGTACTTTCTTTCCATCTGGAACTATCTTTATGAATTCCCCGTTTTCAAATTTATATCCAATCCAAAATCTAGATTCAAACATAATTCCACCATCTACACTATAGAATTTATGAGTCATAAATGCTGGTACATTACCAACTCCTATAGCACATACCATTCCCTCACATTTGTCTGTTCCTAAAATCTCCATATCATATCCAAATTCTTCTGGACAGCGAAACGACAATAAAATTTCCTCTGGTCCTAACCCTATATCCTCTTTAATGCTATGATTAACTCCCCAAGTTTTTTCTGCTAATGGTACATTCTTATCAAGAACATACTCTACCTTATCAACTCTTGCGTAATAATGATCCTCTGGGTCCCATATCTTATATCTTAAATCACTATTTACACCATGCCATGCAAACCACCATTCCATCATTTCTACTGTAACATCTTTCATAAATGTTGAATTTGCAACATATCCAATCCCATCTTCCATTACTGTAAACCCTTGTTGTATTCCTTTATCTTCACCCTTTAAATATAAATTCTTATCCCTAATATTTAAAGCATCTTTAGGATTTTCCATTTTCCCCTTTGCAATAGCAAGCTTTTCTTCTGAAACTGGAGCTAAATCTTGATAATAGTATTTAACATAAGGTAATCCTTTTTCTATCTCACTTAATTCTACTTTACTCATTTTTATAATCCCCCATCTTATTATAAATATTAGGCAAGTAACATAAAGGTACTTACCTAACTAAATATCTCTAAATTTCTGCTGCTACATCAAATCCTCCATGGGATGCTGTATATACATTACCAATCTTATTACAGTCTCCAATTATGTGAACTTGCATTTGAGGTAATAATTCTCTTAACTCATTTACCTTATCTTTACATGCTCTTACTCCTAAAGCTAATACTACTGTATCTGCTTTTAAATTTTGCCACTGAAATCTTGAGTTAATTGTTCTAATTCCTTCGTCTGTTATCTCTTCAAGCTTTGTATTAGTTAAAATTTTAACTCCTGTTTCTGCTAATTTAGATTGAAGTGAAAATTTAGTAACTAATGATGCTCCATTTAATAAAGCCTCTGGTTCTTGCATTTCAACTATAGTAACATCTTTGCCTTGTTTAGCTAAAGAGTATGCTGTTTCTGCCCCTGTAAGTCCTCCACCTATAACTATTACCTTATTTCCAACTTCAACTTTTCCACTATCTACCTCTTCTGATAAATATACATGTTTTTTATCTATTCCTTGCACATTAGGTACAAATGTAGTTGAACCAACAGCTATGATTAATTCATCTGGATTTTCTTCTTTTATAATCTCTGCCGTAACCTCAGTATTTAATATTATTTCTGCTCCACATTTTTCTGTTTGTCTTATCATATAATTCATATAATTTCTTAAATCTTGTTTAAACTCTAACTCAGTTGCAACATGTAATGTTCCACCTAACTTATCCCTCTTTTCAAATAACTTAACCTCATGACCTCTTTCAACAGCAGTTAAAGCAGCTTGCATACCAGCTACTCCTCCACCAACTATAACTATCTTCTTCTTTTCATCAGCCTTATCAACTCTTCCTTTTGGATAATCACTTTCACGTCCATTTATAGGGTTAACTGAACAACGACATTTTTTAAAGAATGCAGAACGTCCACAACAAGTATTACATCTAATACATGGTCTTACATCCTCTAATCTTCCCTGAGCAGATTTCTTCATAAATTCTGGATCTGCTACAAAAGGTCTTGCCATAGCTACAAAATCTACTAATCCTCTTGAAAGTATTTCTTCTGCATTATCAAGAGTCATTACAGCTCCTACTGCAGTTACATATAAATCATCTCCAACTGCTTTTTTAATCTCTTCTGCAAAATGAATCTTTGTCATATATGGAAGATAAATAGGCTCAATCATATATTGAATTGTAAATGGGTTAGGAAGCATACCTGCTGATACATGTAAGATATCTATTTTATCTTTAATCATCTTAACAAATTCAATTACTTCATCAATTTTCATTCCACCTTCAACTAACTCGTCAGCACTTATTCTATATTCTATAATAAAGTCTTGTCCAACTTTTCTTCTTATATCATCTAACATTTCTATACAAAAACGAGCTCTATTTTGAAGACTTCCACCGTATCTGTCAGTTCTTTGATTTACATAAGATGATAAAAATTGAGATGGTAACATACCATGTGCACCATGAATCATAACCATTTTAAATCCACTATCTTTACATCTAGCTACTGCATCTGCATAATCTTGAATAGTCTTATTTATTAGTGGTATACTCATTTCTTCAACTTCAGCTGGTGTTTTGCCTTGAAGCTTTGAAAAATATTCATCTATTTCTGCAGGTTTTGGAGTTGAACTTACAGGCTTTAATCCTTTTGCTGCTAAGTTCATTGAGTTTGAAAACCTTCCTCCATGATTAAGTTCTATAGAAAGAACTGACCCATATTTTTGTATTTCATCTGCTATATGATCTAAGCCTAGCTTAACATTATCATCACCTAAATTAATTTGTCCCTCATGGTCCATTGCATAATTCCAATTTATGGCTGAATCCCCTATAGTAACTATACCTGCCCCACCTTTTGCAAATGGTTTATAAAAATCTATTAATTCCTTTGTAACCCATCCTTCAGGTGTTGCCATACATGGAACCATTGGTGCTACTTCAATTCTATTTTTAAATTCTACTCCCTTTATTGTTATTGGGTTAAATACATGTTCATATTTTTTCATACATATTACCTCTTTCCCTAAATTCATATACACCTTATTTTATTTAAATACTTCTATAAAAACCTTTACAAAAATAGTTAATGACTCTCGTTTGAGTTCCATTATTGACATTTTTTTACTATTTTGATATTATTGTAATATATATTTCTTACAATTTAAAACATTATTTCTCAATAGTATCATAAGTGAAATTTATTAATTCGCTAGTTTATAGAAATAGGGGGATAAAATGGACATCAAACAATTAGAGTACTTTACATGTGCAGCAGAACTTTTAAACTTTACAAAGGTAGCAGAAAAATTTTATATTTCTCAAACAGCAATAAGTCAACAAATCAAATCACTAGAGGATTCTTTAAATGTTAAACTATTTGTAAGAAATAATAGAAAAGTTACATTAACTCCAGCTGGAGAAGCATTTTATAAGAAATCTAAGCACATTATAAATGATATTAATGAGGCTATTAATGAAGCTGTAATAATAGCTTCTGGTTATAAAGGCTCCCTAAAGATAGGCTTTACAAGTGGCCATAGTACACTTATTGTTTACAATCTTTTAAAACGTTTTCTAGAAAAATATAATAATATTGATATAAGTATTATTGATGATAACTTTGGCAATCTATACGATAATTTAAATAATAATAATTTAGATTTAATATTTAGCGTTGATTTTAATTTAAGCAATATTAAAAATTTTAAATTTTTACACTTAAATTCTGAACCTTTATATGTAATTATGAATAACTCGCATCCACTTGCAAAGCATAAAATACTTAATAGATCTGATTTAAAAAAAGAGAAATTTGTTTTTATGCATAGAAAAGAGGTTCCATTAGGGTATGATACCTTTGTAAGTAACTGTTTGGAATTTGGATTTTCCCCTAACATAGTCAAACATTGTAATTCTCTAGAAAGTTTATCACTCCTTATCAAATTAGGAGTAGGCATAACTATATTGCCTAAGTTTCATATACATGACTTTGAAAATGATTTAACCTTTATTCCTTTAAAGGATGAAATATTTAAAATAGACAACGTGTTAATATGGAATGAAAATAACACAAATCCTACCGTTAACTTATTTTTAAATCATTTAGAGTCTTATAAAGTAGTAAATATTACTATTTATTAGTTATGAAATATTCTAAGGAGCTTATTTTATACTATAAACTCCTTTAAAATCTATATCTTTATTGTGTTTTTATTATCTTTCTTTATAAAAAATAACACTAAGAATTCACATATAATTGCTATAAAAAATTAAATATTATCCTATATAATAACAACCATGAAATTTTAAATTTCATGGTTGTTATTACGAATTTAAATTTTATATTATCCTTATTCTGCATACCCTTTGTACTTCTCAAGTAATTCCTTCTTATTTGGAATTTGCCCAGGACCTACTGCTTTTGTTGATATTTCGGTGTAATGTTCTAACTTTCCATCATAAAATAAACGTGAACGTTTTTGTTCTTCTTCACTAAAATTAACTTTAATTTCTCCATTAATTATAGATAATTCTCCAGCTATCCCGCATACAGGACACTCAACCTTATTTTCCTTATGAAGAACTGTAAGCATATCACAATGACATACAGGACAAGTACCTTCCTCATCGCCTTTCCACTCATTCATTACTTCATTATTAATAGCTGTTGCAATATTTTTCCCCATCCTTACCATACGTTCCATTACTGGCTTATTTCCTACTACATGCTCATGTGCCATAGCTCCAAAATATTCGTATTTATCTATAACATTTATTCCCATAGACATTGTAAATTCATACATAGTAGGCATTGCAAATGATAACCAATTTTGAGTCATAGCTCCACCAACAGTAATTAATGCTGCAACTCTTGGCTTAAATGATCTTTCATCTGGTAATTTATCTTTATCTTTTCCCATTTTAATTCCATTTTCTTTAGCATTAGTTTTAAAAGAAATATCATGAGATGGTCCTAACCTATCACATACCGTTTTGAATTTTCCAGTTGGTGATAATACATAGGTAGGTGAACCTACAATTACAGCATCACATTCCATTAATGCTTCATCTATAATATGTATATCATCCTTTAAATGACACTTTCCATTTCCGCCACCTAATAAACTTAATACACATGCAATACAGCCTGTACAATCTTGAATATTTAAATCATCGGCTCTAATAAATTTTACTTCTGCACCCTCATTTTCACATTCCATTAACGCAGTTTTTATCATCACTTCAGTGTTGCTCATTTTTCTTCCGAAGGAAATTCCTAAAACTTTTTTCTTACTCATAATTATTACTCCTTTTAACCTTTAGCTTATTACAACTCTTCTTGTTCTCTTTCCATCAAATGGCACTGGTATATATGCTACTCTAATTACTGTTGTCAATGAAACATCATGCTCTCCTTTAGAAAGCCCTCCTTCTTTCTCAACAAATACAGTTCCTTCTTCACCATACTCCCATTTATATGAAGTTACTGTTTCCATCTCATCTAAAGTAAAGTAATCTTGTCCATTTGGACTGAATTTAATACTTTCTCTTGGAACTTCAATCCCATCTACTGCTACCTTTATATCATGAACCATTGATAATGGGATACCTCTATAATAAGTTATTAAAGTTTTTAATTCAAATCCATTAATCTTTCCATCTTTATCATTAACATTTTTGCAACTATCTTTACTAAATACATAATTATCAAACATTTAAAATTCCCCCTATTTCTCTAAATCCTCAATGTATTTTTTAAGCATTTCTTGATGTTTCATAACTTGCTCTAATTCCTTCACCTCATCAGTAGGCAACGTAAATCTATTTCCTTCATATTCAGTTGAAATATACCCTTCGTATCCTTTTTCATCTAAATATTTAATTAGTTCATCATAAGGAATAGAATATTCAACACCTTCCTCTGTCATTTCGTATACTTTTCCATGAAAATGTTTTATATAAGGCATATACTCATCTAAAATGCTAAAATCACTAGCTTCATATCCATCACTAAATAAAACATATTCAAAATCTTGTTGATTTTTAATTAGATTTTTTAATTCTTCAGGGACTCCTCCAGTTTTCTCAAAATATCTCTTTGGATCAGTTCCACTTTCAAAGATATTATCTATATATTTAATAACATTTTCATTTGCACCTAAACTTCTAAAATAGTTTGTTGCTACCCTTGGATGTCTTCTGCAAAATATACCTGTATCTATTACTAACCCTACATATGGAGAATTTAATCTACGCATTACATCTACAAACTCTTTTGTCATAGGATTATCAAAACTCATTCCACCGTGAACTTCTAATGCTAATGTCACATTATACTTTTTTGCATATGGTAATGCTGGTTCTATTATTTCAGCTGGGGTTTTAGAAACAAGACGAACTAATTTAAATCCTAAACGATTAGCTAACTTTATTTCTTCTATTAAAGCATTTGTAGCTTCTTTAGTTGTCAATGTTCTATTTTTATAAAGACAAGTATTTATAAAAATGTCATTACAAACCTTTTTCACTTGATACTTGTCCATTAATTCGTCCCATGCTTTTAATGTTTCCTCAGATGGATGTGGAGTTCCCTTTATCATTTGATCACTAATAAACTCCATTCCTGCATCAACTTCTTTTAGAAACTTACATATATCCTCTAAATTCATCTTTCCCCTTGCATATTGATCTTGTAAACTATAAAAACTTATTGAACGTTTAATCTTTGACATATAAATCTTCCTCTCCACTCATTTTTTATTTTATATTTAATTTTTCTTACACTATTCAAATAATACTGTTTGATTTGTTTTAGCAGACTCACGTATTGCTTCCATTAATGCTAATACCCTTCTAACCTCTTCTGGTCTAACTGCTATTTCTTCTTTCCCATTGATAACATTTAAGTAATTCTTAAAAAATAAAATATGATCTGTATTAACTTTTGGTAAATTCTCTGTTACTATTAACCCTTCTCTTGGTGGCCCAAAGGATCTAGTTGGCCCAGATGCTGTCATTGTTACTTTTCCTGGCACATTTTGAAGTAATGCTGTCGTTCTTGTAATTTTACCAACTGGTTCAAAACCATCACTATACATGCTTCCTTTATTACCACCCACAAACCAATGTCTTTCAAACCATTTAAATTTGTCTGCTAAATAATACGTTCCAAGTTCAATTTCAGCACAAATACTATTTTCAAACTTTAATATAATTTTAAAATAATCATCAACTTCAGTATTAATAATATTTCTCATCTCAGCGTATACAGTTTTTATCTTACTATCTACCATACAAAGCAATTGGTCTATTAGGTGAACACCCCAGTCATATAACATTCCACCACCAAGCTCTTTATAAACATGCCAATCATGCATATTACCATTAAAGCCATAAAGAGAAGACTTAATAGTATAAATACTACCTAAAGTATTACTGTCATAAACCTCTTTAGCTGTTTTAAAATCCTCATCAAATCTTCTTTGTTGATGAACTGTAAATATTACATTATTTTTCTTTGCTTCATTTACCATTTCATCATATTCTACTAAATTCATAGCCGCTGGTTTTTCACAAATAATATTTTTCTTTGCTTTAGCTGCTTTTATTACTACATTCCTATGCTCTGTATTTGTAACTGATATAATTACAGTATCAATTTCACTTAATTTTAATAATTCATCCACATTATCATATTTTTTAACATCCTGCGTTATAGCATCATTCATTCTAGATTTATCTATATCACAAATTGCAACTACTTCTGCACCATCTAATTTATTTAAAGTTTGCTCATGAACATGTCCCATGAAACCAAAACCTATTATTCCAAACTTAACATTCATCTCATTTTCCCCCACTAAATTATTATATATTAACTGACCTTTTAACTGTATTTATATTACAAATTGATCTAAATACCTTTTGCTTAATTTAACAGATTTCTTCATATCCTCTATGGAGCCTTCAAATGCCTTATCCTCTACTTCTATGCATGTACATCCTTTATATCCTATATCAGTTAAAGCAGAAACATATTTTCCCCAATCTACATCTCCAAACCCAGGTAACTTAGGCGCCATATATTGTAGAGGTGTCGCCATAATTCCAACATCATCAAGTTTATCCTTATACACTTTAATATCCTTATAATGAACATGAAATATCCTATCCTTAAATTCATAAATAGGTTTAATATAGTCCATTTGTTGCCATATAAAATGTGATGGATCATAGTTTAAACCAAAATTCTCACTTGGTATTATTTCAAATAATCTTCTCCATATTGCTGGTGTTGTTGCAAGATTTTGTCCTCCTGGCCACTCATCACTAGAAAATAACATTGGACAATTTTCTATAGCTATTCTTATATTATTTTCTTCAGCATACTTTATTATTTCAGGCCAAACTTCCTTAAATATCTCTATATTTTCATCAACACTTTTATTTGGAACCCTTCCAACAAATGTTGTTACTGTTTCTATTCCTAACATCTTTGCAGCTCTAATTATTTTTTTAATATGTGTTATATAAAGATTTCTTTTCTTTAAATCTGGATCCATTGTATTTGGATAATATCCTAATGCTGAAATTTCAACATTTCTCTCTTTACAATAATTGTTAATATATATAGCTTTCTCCTCATTCACTTCATCAACATTAATATGTGTAGTTCCTGCATATCTTCTTTCAACTTTACCCTTTGGCCAGCACATAACTTCTACACACTCTAATTTATTTTCTGATGCAAAATCTATCATTTCTTCAAAAGATAGCTCTCCTAATATTGCACTTACAAATCCTAATTTCATAACTCTCACTCCCTAGTCCATTTATATAACCTTGTTTCTATAATTAATAACTTATTAACAACCTATAATATAATTTTACTCATTTTTAATTCTTTTTACTTTCTTATTATTATCCTAAACACTTTCTTAATTTGTTATTTTTATAAATATATACACTCATGAAAACAACAAGTCAAAATTAAATATAGAATTTTTGACTTTCATATGTATAAGTTAATTAAATAAAAAAAATGATAAAAGATATATTGTTTAAATATACCTTTTACCATTTCTATTAACTAGTTATTTTTTTCTTTTTATCTAGTTCTACTCTTATTTCAGCTGCATCCTTATCACTTAAGTCCCATAACAAACAAGCTCCAGCAGCTAAAAAGAACATAATAGCAGGAATTAAATTAACCACTAAATTAATTCCTTTTAAAGTTTCCATGGTTTGTTGCATACCGGCTTGGTATCCAAAAAAACCTAATAATAATACTCCTACTGCTCCCCCAATAGCATTACCTATTTTAGTTGCAAGCCCGTAAGTTGCATATGCAGTTCCATCAGTACGAACTCCCGATTTTAACTCTTGATAATCTACTGAATCTGATACCATTGATAATGTAATTGGAAATCCATATTAAATATACCAAATATAACATGACCTAAAATTATCATTTTTAGATTACCAAATGGAGCCAAATATACAATTAATAAACCTATTCCTTGTAAAATCAATGTAATCATTAATACATTTCTTTTCCCAAAATTCCTTACAAGTGGTACCATAAATAATGAACATAAAGCCCCTCCAATTGAAGGAATTGTCATTAATAAAGCAATTAAAGTAAATGCTCCTAAACAATATATTACGTAATAGGTTGTAATAGCTATACGTCCCATAAATGCTGTCATTTGTAATAACATTATTAAAAACACAATCATTAAATATTTATTTCCAAATACATTCTTTATTGTTTCTTTAATTGGAACTTTTTTAACATTTTCATTTGGTTTTACCACCTCTTTAGATGTAGCAAACACAAGTAAAAATAAAGGAATTGAGATAATACAGTAAATTAGTGCTGTCATAAAATATCCTCTTCCAGTTGCAACTTCAGAATTATTTGAAAATGCAAGCATAATAAATGATGAGCATGAATTTACTATGATCATACCTACATTCATTCCAATTGATCTCCATGCATTAATTTTATTACGTTCATCAGCCTCCTCTGTCATTACTCCTGACAAAGCTCCATATGGGATATTTACTAATGTATATAACATACCGGCTATAATATATATTACTGCTGCCCAAATAACACCTGCTGTTCCATTACCGAATGGAGCTGTAAATGTTAAAACTGCAAAAATAGCTAATAATGGGCATCCAAATGCTATATATGGTCTAAATCTCCCAAATTTACTATGAGTACGTTCTGCAACTGCTCCCATTAGTGGATCATTAAAACCATCCCATAACCTTGCAACAAGCATGATTACAGATACTGCAATTGGAGTTAAGCCCACAATATCAGTGTAAAACACTGTTAAATATGTTCCTACAAATGTCCAAACAAATTGACTAGCTAGATCACCCAAGCCATAGCAGACCATGCTTACTTTAGAAATTTTATTTTCTCCCACTTATTATCATACCCCTTTTATAACTTATAATTTTTTATAACGTTTTCAAAAAGACCAAAATTATGCCTAATAACTTATATTTATTAAGTATAAACTTATAAGAAGTTTATACTTAATCTACTAACAAGCTACTATCCTTAAAAAGTTATTTCCCTACCACTTTCAGCTGATTTGTAAATTGCATCTAATATCTTTGTAACCATAAATGCTTGTTCAGGTTTTACTAATGGTTCCTTATCTTCTATAACAGCCTCTAACCATTGTTTAGCTTCTAATACTTCTGGGGCTGCTACCACTCCATCAAAAAATGCTATGTTGCCTTCTGCTGAATCTCTTTGTTCTACTAATGATCCATTATGGGATTTATTATATATTAATTCATTTACAGGGTAACTCATACCAGCATTTATTTGTGCTCCAGCTTTTGTTCCACAAAGAGTTGTTGCAGCTTCCTTTGATTCTAAAACATTTAATGCCCATGCTGCTTCTAAGAAAATTGTTGCGCCATTTTTCATTTTTATATATCCAAATGCTGAATCTTCAACTTCGTAAGTCTTTGTATCCCAAGGTCCAAACATATTACCCTCTTCTGCACCTTCTAAATTTCCAAGCTTATTAAACACTGAACCTGTTACTGATACTGGCTCATAGTTATCCATCATCCAAAGTGTTATATCAAGAGCATGTGTTCCTATATCTATTAATGGGCCTCCACCTTGTTGTGATTTATCTGGAAATACTCCCCATGTTGGTACTGCTTTTCTTCTTACTGCATGAGCTTTTGCAAAATAAATATCTCCTAATTCTTCTTTTTCACAAGCTTTGTGCAATGCTTGTACCTCTTTTCTAAATCTATTTTGATATCCAACTGTAAATTTTTTACCTGATTTCTTCCATGCATCTATCATTTTTTGTGCAGATTCTGGATTATGTGCCATAGGCTTTTCACAAAGTACGTGCTTTCCTGCTTCAAATGCTGCTACAGTTATAGGACTATGTGAAACATTTGGTGTACAAACATGTACTACATCGATAGTCTTATCTTTTAATAATTCATTGTAATCTGTATAATATTTTGCTTCTTCAACCCCATATTCCTTGCAAGCCTTTTTAGCTCTTTCTTCTTGAATATCACAAAATGCAACTATTTCACATTTATCATTTTGACTTTTTAATGCTGGTAAATGCTTATTATTTGCAATTCCTCCACAACCAATTATACCAATTCTTAATTTTTTCATCTTCTCTACCCCTTCTTACTAATATAATCAACTCTATGATATAATTTTATATCCTTTTTAAAACGTTATCTTTAATATATTTACCTTAAAATTTCTCTTATTTTATCTATCTTAGGTGCTCTTTAAAATAAATATAAAAAGCAGTCAAAAATTCTAACCTAATTTTTGACTACTTGCAATTATTTAATATTTATATTTAATTTGTATACGATTTATTTCATGGGGTGACAAAATAACCTCTATATTAAGCACACCCTCATCCACTACAGTACTTTTAATGGATAACCTAGGCTTACATATATCTTTTAAATAATTTATTTCGTTTTTACTTATATCATCTGTAAAATTCATTTTCATCCATTCATCTAAAACACTTCCATTTTCACGGCTAAGTGAATATTTTTTAACAGAGTATTCACCATTTTTAGTATTTTGAATTTTGAAATTTAATTTTATAGTATTGTTGTCATCAAATATTTTATATTGTTCTAATGGCCTAATAAAATCCTCCTCTTTTAAATAATAATAATAATAATTAGGATGCTTATAATTATGGCAAACTATTGTATAACTATCATTATTAGAGGCTATTATATAATTTTCTCCCTTTTCTATAAGATTATTACCTAGATGATTCATAAAATCAATTCCATAAAATGATGGCTTTCTTATTCCATCTCTACTTAATAATCCCACTCCACCACTTAAGATTGATGTTGTATCATAAAATTCTGAAAATAAATCAGACCCAAACCAATATCCTATCATATTTATCTCATTAACAGAATCTATTAAATTTTTAACCATATATGCTCCCTTATAGCAACTATCATTTATAAAATTTCTATTAGATAATGTTGAATTCCATTCTGATATAATTATTTCTTCTACAGGTACCGCTTGTTTTATTATATCTTTTAGTTCCTTAATTTTGTTTATTACAAAATCTCTATCTGTCGATCTTTTAGAATGTTGTCCATCACTAATGTATGGATAAAAATATACTGATATAAAATCTGGTTTGCTCGTGTGACTTCCCCATTGTGATAAAATGCTATTTAAGCTTTTTTTGCTATAATCTACATTGATACCTGCCCCTCCAATCTTTAAACCAGTAGTATACTTTTTAAATGTTTTATATGCAACTTCAAACACATTTAAATAGTTTTCACTGCCATAACTATTACTTACTCCACTAATATCTTCTATTTTCATTATCTCACAATACCAACTATCAACTTCTTCTATTCCATATCTATTAATAACATGAATAATAAACCTCTCCATTACATTTTCCCATTGTTGTAATGACGTAAAACTTATTTTATCTTCATTACTTATTATCTCATTTTCAATATTCCTATGAATTCTTTTTCCCTTATTTGAAAATTCTATAAATGGTTTAATTCTATTATTAATCAAAAAATCTAATACTCTATCTATTTTATTAAAGTTATAGTTTTTATCTTTATTTTTAATATCTATATACATATCATCATCAAAGATACTCCAAAAGCGTACGTATTTAAACTTTAATTTATTTTTTAAGACCAAGATATGTTCTTGTATATCTGACTTTAATATATCACTAGCCTTGCCTATATTAATCATTTCATTCCAATGATTATTTAAACAACACTTATTATTTGCATTAACAAAAATATTTTTCACAACATTTTTATCTCTAACATTCTCTTCAACTAAACACTCAGTAAAATAATTATTTAATATTTCTTTAATTTGTTGATTATCTAATATCTTATCATCTTTATCGTTACTATCAATATTTTCTTTCATCTTTCTTTGATATGCTGAAGGAGACATTTCATATGTTTCTTTGAAAATTTTATTGAAAACAGCACTACTTGCAAATCCATTATCAAGAGCAATCTTAGTCATTGATTTATTTGAATATAGTAAATCATCTACCGCATAATGAACTCTTATTTTATTTACATAATCAATAAAATTTACACCTAAATGCTTTTTAAAAAACCTTGATAAATAAGCAGTTGATAAATATAAATGCTCTGCTAAATCAGTTAAACTTATTGTCCTATTATAATTACCTCTTATATAATTAATAATCTCAGATACTCTTTCCTCATATTTATCACTTTTATCTAAAAGTTTTTTCTCTCTATTATTAACTAGAAAACTATTACATAATATACTCAATAATTTAAACACCAAACTATATTGAAATAAATCCTCTTCATTGCCTATTCTTAGATATCCACTTAAGATTAATTTTACTGTTTGCCTTAACTCTTCATATGCAACATCTTTATCTATACTTGAATTACACCAAAACAGCACTAAGTTTTTTTTTAAAAAAGAACTTATATACTCAAATGAAAAATGAAAACATCCTATAATTGAATTTTCTTTACTCCTAAAACAATGCTTTTTATTAGAGTTTATTATAACTATATCATCCCTATTTAGCTTAAATGATTCATTTTCTATTTCTAAATTCATTGTTCCTTCCATCATATATATTAATTCTATATCCTGATGAAAATGTCTATTTTGAACCTCTTCTATAACTATATTAAAATTATAAAGTGAACCTTTTCTTAACAATAACTCCTTCATCAATTTATCCCCCTTTGTACCTTATAATAATATTTTATCATAACTTCAATTAATATGATAAAATTACCATAAATTAAAAGTAGGATATCTAGTTTATAATAAACTAGAATATCCTACCCTTATGTTCAAATATATAACATCATTAACTCTTATTATAAAATTATTTTCAACTAATATACCCTATACTAGAATTAATCTCCTTTTGTGTATCTCTCCTGCTAAAATTCCATCCATATTAGGTGGCATATATGAAGAACTAAAACTATATTTAAATTCTATATCATGAAATCCACTTTCTAATCCACCTTGTTTTTTCACACATAATGTAGCTGGTTCATTGATCCCCCAATGTATATCTCCTATACTTTTCATTTCTTCTTGAGTATATTCCCTTATCATTAATCTTCCAAGTAATTTCATTACCTTTATAAGTTGTACCATCAACCTTTATTGTTGCAGGTCTTATTTGGGATAACCATAAACCTCTATAATATACAGACCTAATCTTTATTTGAAAGCCTATAGCTTTTCCATCCTCTATAACATTCCTAAAGCCAACAGATTGAATACATTCCTTTTCTAACATAAATTTTCCCCCTCAAGCAATCTCTTTAACATTACATGATGCCTACGTATTTGGTCTGATGTATATCCTGGAACATCACTATTTGGCCCTTCATATTCGCTTAACAAATATCCATCCCACTCATACTCTTTTAAAACCTCTATTATTTCCTTATATGGAATTACAACTTCATTAAAATTATCATCCATTTTTAAGAATTTTGCGTGACAACAATAAACATATGGAAGTAATGGGATAATATCTTCAACTTTACTATGCTCGCAAGGAGGCCCAACAAAATCATTAGGACCAAATCCAACTAAACTATTATCTCCAGTTTGAAATATGCTAAAATCAATATTTAATCCAAAATATTTAGTTCCTGTTTCTTTAATAAATTCTACATAATCATCTATCATTTTAGATTTTAGAACAGTGGGGCTATGAATTTCAGGACACATACGAACATCATATTTTTCTGCTAATGGTAATGCAGCTTTTATAAACTCTCTCCAATTTTTTACTGGTGTTAACTCATCATCAATCACACCTAATTTTGTTCTTAGAATTTTAAATCCAAGTTTATTTGCAATTTTAAAATCTCTCTCTAATGCCTTTACTGATTCTTCTACAGTTAACTCACGTCCCTCAAATAATCTTGAATCAACCCAGTGACCATATTCAACTGGTACAATATTATATTTTTCAATCATTCTATTCCAATCTTCAAACCATTTATCAGTAATCTCTGGATATCCATCTATATGAGAATTCCCTAATATCTCTAATCCATATGCTCCAATATCCTGCATTTCCTCTAAAATATCTTCAAGATTTTTAGTAATACCATACTCCCCATGATAACTATATGCAGATACTCCTCTTTTTGGTATTTTTTTTACCCTGCTCATCCTTTTTCCCCCTAAAAACTATTTAAACTATAATTTAATTTTACTCTTCTTCTATATCCTTCACTTCTCTATTTTTTATATATCCTACATAAAATTTTGTCCTAAGCATAAAATCATTTACCTTATAGATAAATAGGACAAATTTTATACTTTAATTTTTTACACATTATATTTATATTAAGTAAAATTTCTTATCAATAAAATTAAATAAAATATTATTTCTACTAACTTAAAAATATCTATAAACGTAAAAAACTTAGGTTAAGTCAGTATTTAGACTTAACCTAAGCTTTTTAATTTAAGTTATATCTTAAAGTTCCTCTCCATTTGACTCTATAACTTTTTTATACCAATAGAAACTCTTCTTTTTCATTCTCTCAAGGGTTCCATTTCCTTCGTTATCTCTATCAACATAAATAAAGCCATATCTCTTTTTCATCTCTCCAGTAGAAGCTGATACTAAATCAATACATCCCCATGGAGTATATCCTATAAGATTAACTCCATCCTTTATTGCTTCTTTCATTTCCTTTATATGCTCTCTTAAGTATTCAATTCTATAATCATCATTTATAGAGCCATCTTCTTCAACAGTATCTACTGCACCTAACCCATTTTCAACTATAAATAATGGTTTTTGATATCTATCAAATAATTGATTACAAGTTATTCTAAGTCCTAATGGGTCTATTTGCCATCCCCACTCTGAAGCTTTTAAATAAGGATTCTTAACTGTTTTAAATACATTACCTGAAGTTTCTTTTCCAAGTACTTCTGGGTCTGTACTTGTACATCTACTTGAATAATAACTAAATCCTATAAAATCCACAGTATTATTTCTTAATATTTCTTCATCCTCAGGTTTCATTTCTATTTCAATTCCATTTTCTCTTAAAAATCTCTTTGCATAACCTGGATATTCTCCTCTAGCTTGTACATCTATAAAGAATAAATTTTCTCTGTCTTTGTCCATAGCCTCTTTAACATCTTTAGGGTTACATGTATAGGCATACATTGCACCTGCTGCTAACATACAACCTATCATAGAATTTGGCATGATTTCGTGAGCCATTTTTGTAGCAAGGGCACTTGCTATGAGTTCATGGTGAGCTGATTGATATTTTATTTGAAGCTCATTTTCTCCTTCCTTAAATCTAACTCCAGCCCCCATAAATGGAAGATGCAATATCATATTTATTTCATTAAATGTCATCCAATATTTAACCTTATCTTTATATCTTGTAAATATTGCATTACAGTAATTTAAATAAAAATCAACAAATTTTCTGTTTCTCCAACCACCAAACTTTTCGATAATTCCAATTGGTGTATCAAAATGACAGATTGTAACTACTGGTTCTATATTATGTTTTATCATTTCATCAAACATTTCATCATAGAACTTTAATCCCCCTTCATTTGGGGTTTCTTCATCTCCATTTGGAAATATTCTAGACCACGCAATAGAAACTCTTAAACACTTAAATCCCATTTCAGCAAAAAGCTTTATATCATCTCTAAATCTGTGATAAAAATCTATGGCTTCATGGGATGGATAAAATTCTCCTTCAACTGGTTTTAACTCATCAATTTGACCTAACATAACCTTGAATCTATTTTTTCCAGAAGGACAAAGATCTACAGTTGTTAAACCCTTTCCACCTTCTTTATATCCACCTTCACATTGGTTTGCAGCTAAAGCTCCTCCCCATAAAAAGTTTTTTGGAAATCCATTAATGTTATTATTCACTCTTCTCTCCTCCATTTTATATTACATATTTATACTTCATAATTTATCTAATAAAATTCTATAAATATATTAACTTATAGCTATATTCTAGTACTGTACCTATAAGAAATTGCATATTTTGATTCATATAAATGAAAAAACCTAAACCAATACTGAATAAACTATAGATTATTTCTATAATAAATTTAATATCAATTTAGGTTTTGCCTGCTTAATCAGTAACAATCCAGAATATCCTTCATTAATTTAATACCATTTTAACCCTTTATGTAAACATTGTCAATATTATTCATATGATTTTTCCCAGTAATTATTTTAACTTTGAGTTTAATATTTAGTATATATACCCTCTCCTTAAGAAAAAATAAATCCAAACACTAAAAATATAGGAGAAGTTTATTATGAAAAAATTCTTAAAATATTTACCCACATTTATGGTAATACTATCAATCTTTTCTTTTTGTTCTACTCATACTACATTTGCTAAAACAGATACTCTATGTGAACCTTTAAAGGTCATAGATACCGATTCAAAAGATAATCTACCTACTAATTATAGAAATATAAAAAAGTTAAATATATC
>CAUWNL010000032.1:0-32317 GCA_963559995.1 uncultured Sarcina sp. | reverse complement strand
AGGCAGTCTCTTATTTTTTAATATATTTTTAAAATTACATATATATTTTTGATTTTATATGTAAATATTTTTAAGTATATTAAAAAAATATAAAGTTTCACTTATCCAACCATAGAGCTTTAATAGAACTTAAATATAGAGTTAAACAGAAAGGAGGAGGTTCTTATTAAATAGAAGTATATTAATATATTTTATACATAATTATGTTTTTATGTAATTTTATTTAAATAAGGACTAAGAAAATATGTACGTAATATATCTTCTAATAGCGTTAATAGCAACTATACTTGCTTCTATGATAGGTGTTGGAGGAGGGCTTATTATGGTTCCTGTTTTAACATCTATCAATGAATTTTCAGTAGGAACAATTAATATTTTAGCTTCAGTAACAGGACTTGTTATGGCTATTGTTTCAACTACAAGACAATTTTTAAATAGACAAAAAATTAATGTGAAAATAACAATATTTTTAGTTGTAGGTTCAATTACAGGTTCCCTTATTGGAACTAGAGTATTTAAAGGGGGAATAAAGAGCTTAGGGGGAAATAATATTGTAATAATAGAGGCATTAATACTTATAATAGCTTTAGGATTTATTCTTTATTATGTTTCAAATAAGTCAAAGTATAAATCTAAGAATGTAAAAAATATAGGTGTAACTATAGGGATAGGACTTTTTACTGGTGTAATTTGTTCATTTTTAGGTATAGGAGGAGGAGTACTAAATGTGCCACTTCTTCAATATTTCTTTTCAATGGATATAAAAGAAGCAACAAGAAATTCTATATTTATGATAGTATTTTTACAAGCATCAAAAATATTGGATGTAGCAGTAATAGGTGGTTTTACTTCTTATAATTTAGAAGTTTTACCAGTTATGATAATAGGTGCAGTAGTTGGTGGATTAGTTGGGACAAGCGTTTCAAAAAAAATTTCTAATAGAATAGTAAATACTCTTTTTAAGATTGTTTTAATAGGTATTATTTTAATTAATGTTGTTAATATAGGAAAAATAATTATATAAATTATAAAAAATAAAGGTGGCATTTTAAGTTAAAATGCCACCCTTCAATTTAAATTGAAAGACATTTATTCAACTACATCTATAAAATGAAATTTATCTACATTAAACAATCCTTTGTCAGTAATTTTTAAAGAAGGAATTACTGGAAGTGACAAGAATGATAAAGTTAAAAAAGGATTAAAATCTATAGTAGGAGCTATAATATTTATTGAATCATGTAAGATTTTTAAGTCATCTAAAACATTTGAGACAGGTCTCTCAGTTATAAGCCCACCAATCTCTAGAGAAAGAGATGATAAAATTTTTCCCTTTTCACAAATAGATATACCACCATTAATAGCTTTTAGATGTTCTATAGCTTTTAACATATCAAAATCATTAGTTCCACAAACTATAAGATTATGAGAGTCATGGGCAATTGTAGTTGCTATTGCACCTGATTTTATTTTTAAACCTTTTATGATTCCAAGACCAATATTTCCTGTGTTTTTATGCCTTTCTATAACTGCAATTTTTAATAAATCATTATCAGTAGATTGTATAAATTCATCTTTTAAGTTTAAGTCTTTAATATTTAGTCTTAAATGATTACTTTCTAATTTATTAGGAATTATTTCAATGACATTTAAGATTTTTTTATTTTTAATATCTATTTTAAAATCATCTATAGTTAACTTATTAAAGTTCATAGTACAAGGAAGATTAGAATTTGAAGGTTTATATTTCTCTATATTAACTAATCTTTTATCATTAACTACAAGTTTACCATTTTTATAAACTGAGTTTATAGAAAAACTTTTTAAATCATCTAAAATTAAAAAGTCTGCAATATATCCTGGGGCTATAGCACCTTTATGTTTTATATTGTAACACTCGCAGGTATTTAGTGTTGCCATTTGTATAGCTGTTTCAGGTAAAATACCATGATTTATACACATTTTAATAGAATTATCTATAGTTCCATTTTTAATAATATCATCTATATGCTTATCATCTGTACAAAGACAAAGCCTTCTACTATTTAAAGGAGAAGCACCTTTAACTAGTTCATTTAGATTTTTAGCAACAGTACCTTCTCTTATAAGAACATACATTCCACGTCTTATCTTTTCAATAAGTTCTTTGCTTGTGTGACATTCATGATCCGTTGTTATATTAGCAGTTGTATAAGTATTTATCAAATCTATGGAAAAACCAGCAGCATGTCCATCTATTATCTTTTTATTCTCTCTAGAGCTCCAAAGCTTTTCTATCATATCTTCTTTACAGTTTAGTACAGATGGGAAATCCATAACTTCAGCGAGCCCTAAAATTTTATCATTATTATAATAAGGATTTAAATTTTTGCTATTTAAAACAGCACCAGAGTTTTCAAAAGAAGTAGCTGGTACACAAGAAGGAAGCATAAAGTAAAAATCAAAAGGTATATTTTCACTTTTTGATAACATAAAATCAATTCCCTTTGTGCCAAGAACATTTGCTATTTCATGGGGGTCTACTACCATGGAAGTTATTCCATGAAGAAGTGCTGTTAAATAGTATTGATCAGGAGTTAGAAGAGATGATTCTATATGAGCATGAGCATCTATAAGTCCAGGACAGATATACTTACCTGTTCCATCAATTTCTGTATTCCCGTTATATGAACCAATTCCCACAATATAGCCATTTGAAATAGCTACATCAGAAATAAAAGTTGAACTTTGAAAAACATCTACAATGTTAATATTTTTAATTACTAAGTCACAAGGAATTTCCTTTGTGGATGCTTTAATTGATTTTATAAAAATTTCTTTATTCATAAAAACCTACCTTTAAAATATAAATTAATCTTATGGAAATATCCTAAATAATCACACCATTTACGGTGATGTGGTAGAAACGCTTAAACCATATTATTAAGCTTATATAAAGGTTTTATAAACATTATATTGATGATGTGATATAATGTCAAATGGATTATCAATTTAATTTTTACTAAGGATAAATTCATAAAAATAATGAAGATTTAATATAACATTATTAAAATTCAATAAATATTAATAATAGTAAAAATTTTAATGTGCATTTCTTTGTAACTTTTTGTATTGTAACCATAAAGTTGCTTTGACAAAAATCATTAAAATAATTAATATATTAATATGGATTTATTTTGAAGAGTTAAGAATGTATCATATAAGATGTTTTAAATAACATATAATATTAATATTTAGTTTTTAAGATTTAAAAACTAACATTTTATAAAATACAGTTGACTGGCGGAATTTTAGTTTTACTTTAAATTAAACAATATATAAATATTGGAGGTTTTTAAATAATGGATAATTTATTTCATATTGGAATAGATATAGGATCTACTACTGTTAAGTTTGTAATCTTAGATAAAAAAAAGAATATTGTTCATAGTAGGTATGAAAGACACTACTCAGACATTAGAAAAACAGTAGATAAAATCTTAGATTCTTACTATGATGAATTTAAATTCTCAAGAGTTACGGTTTCCATTACAGGATCAGGTGGAATGGCAATAGCTAATTCTTTAGGTATAAAGTTTGTTCAAGAAGTAATAGCAGGAACAAAAGCAATAGAGGTATTTTTACCAAAAACAGATGTGGCAATAGAACTTGGCGGAGAAGATGCTAAAATAACCTACTTTAAAGGTGGGATAGAGCAAAGAATGAATGGAACGTGTGCAGGAGGTACTGGCTCATTTATAGATCAAATGGCATCTCTTTTACAAACAGATGCAACAGGGTTAAATGACCTAGCTAAAAATCATACAACAATATACCCAATAGCAGCTAGATGCGGAGTTTTTGCGAAAACAGATGTACAACCTCTTTTAAATCAAGGTGCAGCTAAGGAAGATATTGCAGCATCAGTACTTCAAGCTGTTGTAGTACAAACAATAAGTGGACTTGCCTGTGGTAGACCAATAAAGGGGAACGTAGCATTTTTAGGAGGACCACTTCACTTTTTATCAGAGCTTAGAAATAGGTTTATAGAAACTTTAGAACTTAAAGAGGATGAAATAATATTTCCAGATAACTCAGAAGTTTTTATAGCACTTGGAGCCTCTCTTTATTCAATAGAAGAAAGACCACTTCAATTCTTAGAGCTTAGAAATAAGATAAAAGGTGTAGATGTTTCATCTTTAAGTGAATCTGAAACCCTTAGACCTCTTTTTCAAAATGAAGAGGAATTAAAAGAATTTACCAAAAGACATAAAAAGAATTCGGTACATAGAAAAGAAATAAGTGAACTTAAGGGAAATGTATTTTTAGGAATAGATGCAGGATCAACAACGACTAAAGTTACATTAATAGATGAAGAATCTAACATAGTATTTACTCATTATGGAAGTAATGGAGGAAGTCCATTAAATTCAACAATGAAAGTTTTAAAGGAGCTATACGACATTTTGCCACAAGGGGTTAAAATAGTTAACTCAGCAGTGACAGGATATGGTGAAGAACTTTTAAAATCGGGATTAAAGGTTGATATAGGAGAAATAGAAACAGTTGCTCACTATAAAGCAGCGGCGCATTTTCAACCTGGAGTAGATTTCATATTGGATATTGGTGGTCAAGATATGAAATGTATAAAGATAAAAGATGGTGTTATAGATAGCATTGTATTAAATGAAGCATGCTCAGCTGGATGTGGTTCATTTTTAGAGACTTTTGCTAAATCCTTAGGTATGGATATAAAAGATTTTGCACAAAAAGCTCTTTTATCAAAAAGACCAGTTGATTTAGGGTCTAAATGTACAGTGTTTATGAATTCAAGAGTTAAACAAGCTCAAAAAGAAGGTGCTGATGTTAGCGATATATCTGCAGGGCTTTCTTATTCAGTAGTTAAAAATGCACTGTTTAAAGTTATTAAGGTTAGAAATCCTAAAGAGCTTGGTGAAAAGATAGTTGTTCAAGGTGGAACATTCTATAATAATGCGGTTTTAAGAAGTTTTGAGCTTTTATCAGAAAGAGAAGTTATAAGACCAGATATAGCTGGAATTATGGGTTCATTTGGTGCGGCACTTATTGCTAGGGAAAGATATGAAGCGGGACATATAACAAAACTTTTAACTAAGGAAGAATTAGAAGTATTTAATGTTAATTCATCTATGGCTAGATGTAAGATATGTTCAAATAACTGTCTTTTAACTATAAATAAATTTAGTAATGGAGAGCGCCATATATCAGGGAATAGGTGTGAAAGAGGTGCTGGAAGACCAATAAAACATAATCATATTCCAAATCTTTATAAATATAAATATGATAGATTGTTTGGGTATGAACCTTTAAAGGATGATGAAGCTAAAAGAGGAATTATCGGAATTCCAAGGGTACTAAATATTTATGAAAATTATCCATTTTGGTTTACATTTTTCACAGACCTCGGATTTAAAGTAGAGCTTTCAGGTAAATCATCTAAAATGATTTATGAAAAGGGAATAGATACAATTCCATCAGAATCAGTTTGTTATCCTGGAAAACTAGTTCATGGACATATAATAGATCTTATAGATAAAAATGTAAAAAATATTTTTTATCCAAGTATAATCCATGAAAAGAAGGAAAGGGAAAAGGCTGATAATCATTTTAACTGCCCAATAGTAATATCTTATCCTGAAGTTATAAAAAATAATGTAGATAGAATAAGAGAAGAAAATATAAACTTTATGAAGCCATTTTTACCATTTCATGACAAAAAGAGACTTAAAGAAAGACTTTTTGAAGAACTAAATACTTTTAATATTTCTAAAAAGGAAATAGATGATTCTGTGGATAAAGCATGGGATGAGCAAAATAAGTTTAAAGAAGATATAAGAAAAAAAGGTGAAGAAGTTATAGATTATGTTAAGGCTAACCAAATAAAAGGAATAGTTTTAAGTGGAAGACCATATCATACTGATCCAGAGATAAACCACGGAATGGCAGAACTTATAAATTCTTTAGGAATGGCAGTTTTAA
Source organism: uncultured Sarcina sp. (assembly GCA_963559995.1). GTDB lineage: Bacteria > Bacillota > Clostridia > Clostridiales > Clostridiaceae > Sarcina. The sequence continues at coordinate 26,320 of CAUWNL010000032.1, read as the reverse complement.
CAGAGGATTCTATAGCTCATTTAGGTAATTTAGATACACCTCTTAGAGTAGTTGACCAGTGGGCATACCATTCAAGATTATATTCAGCAGCAAACTATGTGGCTAAAAATGATGACTTAGAATTAGTTCAATTAAATTCATTTGGTTGTGGTATAGACTCAATAACTACAGAACAAGTACAAGAGATTTTAAATAAGCATTCAAAGATTTATACTACTATAAAAATAGATGAAGGAAATAACCTAGGGGCTGCAAAAATCAGACTTAGATCATTAAAAGCTGCTATGGAAGAGAGGAAAAATATTAAGGATGAAATAAAGAAACCCGATAATGTAACTTATGTGAAGAAAAAAGAATTCACAGAAGAAATGAGAAAAACTCATACAATATTAGCCCCTCAAATGTCCCCTATACATTTTGAACTTCTAGAAGAGGCTTTTAAATTATCGGGATATAATATTGTAGTTTTACCTGCAAATGATAAAAAGGTTATAGATGAAGGCTTAAGGTATGTAAATAATGATGCATGCTATCCTGCAATAATAGTTGTAGGGCAAATAATAAGCGCTTTAAAATCTGGGAAATATGACTTGAAAACAACATCTGTAATCATAAGCCAAACAGGAGGAGCTTGTAGAGCAACAAATTATATAGGGTATTTAAGAAAAGCCATGGAAGACGCTGGATTCCCAGATATTCCGGTTATATCTTTAAATGCTAAAGGTATGGAAGAAAACAGTGGATTTAATTTAACTCTTCCTATGCTTAATAAGTGTATAATGGGAATTATTTATGGGGATTTACTTATGAAGGTTTTATATGCAGTAAGGCCTTATGAGAAGATTAAGGGTTCTGCTAATATTCTTTATGAAAAATGGATGGAAAAATGTAAGGAATCTTTAAGAAAGCCAAATATATTAACTTATAGGGAAAATATAAAAAGAATTGTAAGAGAGTTTGAAGCTTTAGAAGTTACAGGCGAAAGAAAACCAAAGGTTGGTGTAGTTGGTGAAATATTAGTTAAATTTAATCCAATAGCTAATAATGATATTGTAGATGTTATAGAAAGGGAAGGAGCAGAAGCTGTAGTTCCAGATCTTTTAGATTTCTTCTTATATTCAATTTATGGTAGCAATTATGCTAATAAATATTTAGCAGGAAGTAAGAAGCAAAAAATTATAGGAAATGCAATAATATCCATAGTAGAACTTTATAGAGCTCCATATAGAAATGCAATAAAAAATAGCAAGTTTATAAAGTTAGGTTCTATAAAAGGACTAGCCCATGAAGCTTCAAAGGTTGTTGATCTTGGAAATCAATCAGGAGAAGGTTGGCTTTTAACTGGAGAAATGATGGAACTTATAGAGAATGGGGTTGAAAATATAGTATGTATGCAACCTTTTGCATGTCTTCCAAATCATGTTACAGGAAAAGGTGTTATAAAGGAAATTAAGAGGCAAAATAGTTACGCAAATATTGTAGCTGTTGATTATGATCCAGGTTCTAGTGAAGTTAACCAATTAAATAGAATAAAACTTATGTTATCTACTGCTTTCAAAAATCTTGATAGAAAAGAAGAAAAAAAGGAAGTTGTGAAAGAAGTTAAATTAGAAAAAAAAGAAAATAGTGAGGAAGAAAACAACAATATTATAGTTTAAAATATTAATTTTAGAGTTAGGCTTAAAGTTTTTAGCCTAGCTCTTTTTTATCATTTTAAAATAAAAGCATATTTTATTTTTATTCTTAGTATATATAGAAAATATATTAAACTAAAGTTATTATATTAAGCTATTTATATTTTAATAAAAAATAAATTTATTTACATTAAAAGATATTATAATAAAGGGGTTAAAGGTGAAAATGAAAAGTATTAATTTTTTTAAAATAGAAGATTATAAAGACTATAAAATGCTAGTAGAAAATATACAAACTTTATGTTTAAATAAGACACCCTTAATTGTAATTCCAAAGTTATTATCAAAATTTGAGGAGGAAGAGATAACAATTAATATAGCAAATACTTTAGCATTAAATTCAAATAAGGTTTTAGTAGTTGATTGTAACTTAAAAAATATAAATATTTATAAGCATTTTAATATAACTAACAATTTTGGTTTGTATGAAATTTTAGAAGAGAATATAGGTGCAGAAGATGTAATAGTAAATATTGGAAAGAATTTAGATATTTTAACTCTAGGTAAGAAGAAACTAGACTTAATTAATCCAGTAATATCTAGGGATATAAAAAGTCTTATAGTATATTTAAAAACATTTTATGATTATATAATTTTAGATATGCCAGAAACATTTTTAGAGTATAAGCATATACTGAAAAAAATTGGTGGTATTATTTTGATTGGGACAGAAAATAGCTGATAAGTTAAAATTAATTGATTAAGTATTTATAAATGTACATTTATTATTAGAAGTAAATGCCATATTAAAGCATAGTTTAACTTAAAGCATAGTTTTATCTATATAAGATATATCCTAAAGTTTTATGATTAATATAAATTATTAAAGAAGGGATAAAATGAGAGTATCAATTTATATTGTAAACAAAAAGTTCAAGGCTTCAGCTTATTATAGAATAGTTCAATATATAGATGATATGGAGATAGACTGTGAAACTAATGTATATGAATTTTTCCCAAATTGGTATTATAGTATTAATGACAAAATAAACTTTAAATTTATTATATTTTTTATAAGGATATATGCTTTTTTTGTTGGTTATATATTAAGGGGTATAAACATAATAGAAAATATTTTAAAAAAAGAAGAAGAAATAATACTTATTCAAGGGGAAATATTTTTAAAGAGAATTCCATTAGGGCTTAAAAGGTTATTAAAAATATACTTAAAAAATGGGAAAAAAATCATATGGGATTTTGATAACGATATAATAAAAACGAGAGAAATATGTTCTTATGAATTTAATATATTAGAACGTACAAGCAGTCTTATAATTGTAAGTCATGAAAATTTAAAATCTGTGATAGAAGATAGATTTTATGAAAAAATAAGGATTATAAAAACAACAGATAAAACATTAGAGTATGTGAATCTCTATGAAGTTAATAAAGAAAGGCTTTCCTACTACAATGAAGAGATAATGCTTTTATGGATTGGAAAAGGTTGTGAGATAGAAAATTTAAAAAGAATAATACCAATATTAGATAACTTAGCAAAAAGACTGAAATATAAAAGTTTAGTACTAAAGATTGTAAGTGATACAAAGTTAGATGTAAAAGTAGAAAATCTTGTAATAGAAAATATAAAATTTAGTAAAAAGTCTTCCTTTAAAGAAATGTTAAAATCTCATATAGCGATAATGCCTATGAAGGAATGTCAGGCTTTAACTGATACTATGTATTTAAATTTAGCGCAGTATATAGGAACAGGTCTTCCTATAGTTATATCATATAATAGTGTAGGATTAGAATTTATAAAAAATAATAATGGATATTTAGCAAGTGATGATAAAGATTTTGAAAAACTAATTCTATACCTTACAGAAAAGAGTATATGGAAAAATAAGTCAAATTTATCAAGAAAACTTTGGGAAGACGAGTTTAATTCAAATGATATTAAACAAATATTAGAAGAACATCTAAGTTATAATGGAAATTTTTAAAATTAATAAAAGATTAAAGAATCTACTTTAGATTCTTTAATCTTTTATTTTACATTATTGTTTATAAAGATCTTCAGATAAATTTGAGAAAATACTAATTTAATTTTAAGGAATAATATATAAACATATTATTTAATAGAATCTTAATTTATAAGGTTTGAGAATTAAAAAATAAACTGTGGTAAAACTAAAGAAAAATACTTTTAGAGGTGAATTTTTATGAAAAGATTTTTAAAGACTATAACTATATCCATAATTATGATTTTATTTACAAATACTTGTGTTTTTGCCAAAAATAATTATAATGATTATGATATAGTGGCTAAGGAGGACCTCTTATGCATTATTCTTGCTTATAATGACTATATAAAAGATGTATATAAAGATGGTGATGGTCTTATTCATCTTATAACCAGGTCTAATAAAAAAATATTATATGATGATAAAAAAATAAAGAGTGATGAGGAAAAGTTAAATAATCCAGATCTTCAAGATATGTTAGAGGATAAATATTCATTAGATAGTATAGAATGTGTTGTTGAAGATGGAAAGAATCCAGGAAGAATAAGGGTATACTCTCTTTTAAATGAGGTTTATGGCTATAGTGAAGTAAATGTTCAAAATAATTTAGAAACAATTATAACGCCCTATGGTACCATTTCTTTTAATGGTGAAAATGGAGCAGCTAAAGCTTTAAAAAGTGCTTTAGAGACAGCAAAGTCTTATGAAAAGGGGCAAAATTCAAAGATAATACAATTTGTTTTACCAATTATGGGTACCTTTAATTACAGATATATTCAAGGAACAGGAAGACTTAGTCCTCATGCTTTTGGAATTGCTATTGATTTAAATAAAAGTAATAGTGATTATTGGAAATGGGCGAAAAAGGAAGATGCATCTAAAAGAATTGCTTCATATCCAAAGGAATTAGTTAGAGCTTTTGAGGAAAATGGGTTTATCTGGGGGGGGAAGTGGGCTAAGTTTGATATATTACATTTTGAATATAGACCCGAGATAGTGTTAAAGGCTAAATATTTTAGTGAGAAAATAGATGATACAAAGCCATGGTATGGGGATATTCCATTAGATGATAAAACAAATGAAATTATAATAAAAATAGATGAATTATTCTAAGGGGGATTAATGAATAAAGAGGAGTTTTTTCAAAATAAAAAAGTAATATTGCTTTTGGCACTTATAAGTTGTATTTTATGGGGAAGTGCATATCCAGCTATAAAAATAGGTTATGAGGTTTTTCATATAGCAGAAAATAATATATCCTCTAAAATTATTTTTGCAGGGTATAGATTCTTATTAGCGGGATTGATTGTGTTAATTTTGGCTATTTTAAAAAAAAATATTTAGATTAAATAAAAAACAAATAGTAAGCCTTATATTTTTAGGGATAGTCCAAACGACCTTACAGTATACGTTTTTCTATATAGGATTATCACATACAACGGGAGTTAGAGGAGCAATTTTAAATGGAACAGGAACATTTTTTAGTATAATAATAGCTCACTTTTTATATAAGAATGATAAGGTCACTATTAATAAAACTATAGGATGTATAATTGGATTTACAGGTGTTATCTTGGTGAATCTTACTGGAAACTTTTTTGAGCTAGATTTTAATTTTAATGGAGATGGTTTTATAATACTTTCAACCTTTATATCATCAGCTGCTGCTATATATGGTAAGACCTTATCCCAAAAGCAAGATACATTCATAATAACTGGCTACCAGCTTTTTATAGGGGGTATAGTATTAACACTTCTTGGTTTTACTTTAGGAGGAAATTTGAATGAATTTAATTTAGTATCAATATCACTTCTAGTATATATGGCACTTTTATCAGCAGTTGCTTATTTGCTTTGGACTTTACTCCTTAAATATAATAAGGTCGGGAAAATTGCAGTTTTTAACTTTTTAATACCTATATTCGGATCAATATTATCAGCAGTGTTTTTAGGAGAAAGTGTATTTAGTATGAAGACTTTTATAGCACTGATTTTAGTTTGTATCGGTATACTTTTAGTGAGTAAAGAGGTAGCGCTAGTAAGTAATAATAAGAAGGTAGAGACTTAAAAGAAAAGGATAATCTAAAATTTTAGATTATCCTTTCAAAATATAAATATTCATTTATAAATGGGAAGGAACCTTATGTATAGCAATTTATTTAAAGACTCCTTCTATAAAAAGTGAAAAAGATAGGGTAGTTAATCCTATAGCTAAGAGAGTTATAGAGTTATTTAGCTCTAAGGCATTTAAAAGAGAAAGACATGTAACACCTATACCAAGTCCTAAGGAAACACATTTGCAAATAGTTACTATAAGGTCTTTATTTATCATATTTAACTCCTAGGTAAATAACTAATTAATAAAATATATGTTTTTAAAGATTGTTTTTATACGATTTATAAGAAATTTTAATTATTAAGTTAGTACTTAGGAAAACAGAAAAAGAGATTATTTTAAATTATAATCTCTTTTTAGATATTAATATTCTTCTATTATTGCAAAACCAAAAGCTTTAGGGCCTGAGTGTATTCCAATTACAGAACTTATAGTTTTTGAAGAAACCATAGTTGCATTAGCATTTTTAGAGAATGTTTCTTTTAATATGTTAGCTTCTTCTATCATAGTTCCACAAGAAACAGTAATAGCGCATTTACCTTTAGAGAGTGCTTCTTCTCCAATCTTAATTAATCTTTTTATAGCTTGTTTAGTTCCGCGAACCTTAGCAAGAGAAGAATATTTTCCTTCTTCATTCATAACTATTATAGGTTTTAAGTTTAGAAGCTCTCCAATATTTCCGCTAAGTCTTCCAATTCGTCCTCCCTTAATTAAGTACTCTAAAGTATCCACAGTAAAATATATGTTTGTCTTTTCACGTATTTTAGGTATAGTTTTACAAATATCTTTAAAGCTTTTTCCTTCTTTTATGAGTTTAGCAACTTCTATAACAAGAATGCTAACAGCCATTGAAACTAGTTTTGTATCAAAAATAAAGGTTTCAAGTTTTCCTTCAAAGTTTTCAGATGCTAATCTTATACTATTTATTGTTCCAGGAAGCCCAGAAGATATAGGAAGGGCTATAACATGGGTGTATCCATTTTCAAGAAGAGTATTAAAAAGATTAGTAGCATCTAAGACAGAGGGCATAGAGGTTGTAGGAAGTTCTTTCTCTAAATTTTCATATACTTCCTCTGGTGTTATATTTACTCCTTCTATAAATTCTTTATCTTTATATAAAATTTTAAGTCTTAACAAATGTATATCATATTCCTTTATGTAATCCTCAAAAAGTCCACAGGAACTATCAGTAATTAAAGCTATCTTTTCCATAAAATCCTCCTTAAGTTAGGAAATAAATTAATACTTACAATAAATGTAACAATACTATTATAATATAAAATTCAATAAATGCAACATATAGTTTTTGAAACTATATGTTGCGTTTATAAGTTTAAATTGGATACATGTATATTTTAGCATTATATTCATTCTAAAGAAATCTTCTTAGAATATTAGTAAAATAAAAAAAGTCATAATATGTTTCCAGTATGACTTGTACACTGAAAATATATTATGACTTTTTTTATTAATATTATTTTAATATTGCATACTTTTAGAAACACATTTTAATAAATCTAAGCAATTGCTAAGAGTAATTTCATATTCTATCTCAGGATTAAATTCAACAAAATCCATAGATTTAACCTTTTTAGTCTTGAATAAACTATCGATTATATATTTTCCTTCGTTGATAGATATTCCATCATTAACAGGTGTTCCAGTTCCTGGAACTAAATCAGGGTTTGCACAATCTATATCAAAGCTTAAATGAATGTTTTGTATATTTAACTCATTAATTTTATCTAATAGTTCTTCAATACATCTTTCAATTCCTTTTTCTTTAATAGTTTTAGAAGTCCAAACATTTAAACCAAGGGAATCTATTAGTTCAAGTTCTCCTTTATCTAAGTCTCTAGCACAAAGGATAAAAACTTTTTTAGGATTAACTTTTCTTCCTTTAAAATAAATATCTTGAAGGAGCTTATTTCCAACTCCCATAGACGCTGCAAGAGGCATTCCGTGGATATTTCCGCTTGGGGAAGTTAAATCTGTATTTATATCACCATGAGCATCTACCCAAATAACTCCTAAGTCATCATTAAAAAATTTAGATGTTCCAGCTAAAGAACCAAGACCTAAAGAATGATCTCCACCAATTACAAGAGGAAAATTATTAGCAATTAAGCTATTATAAACAACCTCAGCTAGGTTTTCATTCACATTTATAACGGAGGACAAATATTTCATATTTTTGTCATCAGTAAATTTATTGCAAACATCCATGGGCTTTACATATAAATTTCCTAAATCATAAATTTTATTATTATCATTATTAAATATTTCTATAATATTATTTTTTCTTAAAGTATCAGGACCTTTTTCAACACCAGGGTTATCGCATCCATAAAATAATGGGACTCCTATCATATTAATGTTCATTTATGATTCCTCCAAATTTAAATTATTAAGGTTTTGCTTAAAAAATTATTTATATATTTTAAAACAAAACTATATTTAGATGTAGTTTGAGCAAATCTAAATATATATAAGAAATAGTATATATAATCTTACATAGAGTTTAGTTTGACTAAACTCTATGTAAGATTATATTAAACAAATAATATATTAAGACATTAGAGTATCATTGTCAACTATATTTTATATTTAAATTTTTGATTTAAAAAAAAGAGAGTGAATCTTTTAAATTTACAAATTATTTTAAATTCATGATATTTATCATAGCACTTAGATAAAAAAATATATATAATGGTTAAGTTAATCATTATTCAATAAATTGTTAATTTTTTTAGTGATATTTATTATAAATATAGATTTTTATAAAACTTATATGTATAATAAATAATACTCTAGATAAATTATTAACAAAAACTATAAAATTTTTAATTAATATGTTTATCATATTAGGAGGACAAGAACATGAACATTGAGTTAAAAGAAACTTTACTTAAAGAAATAGAAGAATTTAAAGAACCTGCTTATAAATTCTTAAAAGGAGAAATAAATAGAGCTCAATTTAAAAAAGCAGCTGGAAAAATGGGAGTATATTCTCATAGGGATGGAAAGAATTTTATGGTAAGATTAAGAACAACAGCTGGTGTAATTACTATTAAAAAATTAGAGTTTATACATAATTTAGCTAAAAAATATAATTTAGATAGTATACATATGACAACTCGCCAAACAATTCAGCTTCACGGGGTAAGTATAGAAAATGCTTGTGAAATTTTAAAAGAATCTATAGAGTTTGGGATTTGTAGTAGAGGCGTAGGTGGAGATAATCCAGGAAATATAGTTATGACACCATTAACAGGTGTAAGAACTGGAGAGGCATTTAATATAAAGCCTTATGTATTTGCTATAGATAATAATATTGAAAGACAAGTAACAGCTTATAATTTACCGAGAAAATTAAAAATTAATTTATCAAGTGATGTAGAGGACAGAGTTCATGTAAGAGCAGCAGATTTAGGATTTTTAGCTGTTAAGGATGGAGATGAAAATAAATTTAGAGTTTTTGTAGGTGGGGGCATTGGCAGAAATCCTAGATTAGCATTACAGCTTAAAGATCTTATAAATCCAGAAGATATTGTATATTATGTAGAGGCTATGACAAATTTATTTGTGTGTGAAGGTGATTATAATAATCATGGAAGAGCTCGTGTAAGATATATAGTAGAAAGAATGGGAGAAGAGGAATTTATAAAGTGTTATAATAAACATCTTAAAGAGGCTTTTGAAAAGTACGGTGATTCTTTAAAATTTAAGGCTGATATAAAAGAGATAAAAAAATCTGGAATTAAGACAGATGTAAAATCATTTAGATTAGTTGAGCAAAAACAAGAAGTATTATATAGTATTTATGTAAAACCAATAGGTGGACAATTTAAAACTTTAGATTTAGAAAGAGTTTTAAATACTATAAGAAATATGGAAGATGTAGAAGTAAGACTTACAACTACAGAAGGATTTTACATAATAAATTTAAATGGAAAAGAAGCTAAAGAAGTATTAAAATTAACTGAATCTATGACAGGAAAAACAAGACTTGAGGATTCAGTATCTTGTGTTGGTGTTCCAATATGCCAAATGGGAGTTATGGGATCACAATTACTATTAAAAGAGATATTAGAATATTTTAAAGAAAATAATATGATAGAAGACATACTTCCAAGACTTGCTATATCAGGGTGTCCAAATTCTTGCGCAGTTCATGAACTTGCTCCAATAGGATTTGCTGGAAAGATGAAAAGAGTAAATGGTACTATGCAAAACGCTTTTGAACTTCATATTGGTGGTAAATTTGCCATAGAAGAAGCTAAGTTTGGAAGCCATATTGGAGAAATATTACAAGTTAGGATTCCAGAATATTTAATGGAAATAGCTAAGGAACTTCAAAAAGAAAGCATGGAATTTGAAGATTGGCTTATAAATAATAAAGAGAGATTTCAAGCTATAACAAATAAGTATTTAGTATAGAAGAATTTTACCTCTATAAATTAGATAATCTAGTTTATAGAGGTGTTTTTTTATACTTTTTAATGAAATAATAATTTTATAAAATAATAGTTAAAAAATTTAACTATTAATTTTTTTAATGATATTTATTAAATAAATGGATTTTACGGATTAGTAAATAAGGAATATAATAAGTATATCGATAAATTGTTAACGAAAACTACAAAAGTTAAAGCATTAATAAAGATTAAAAATTAATATTAGAATGTGAATATTAATATAGTTGCATATCAGGAGGATTAGTAAAATGGATTTTGAATTAAAGAAAAGTATACTTAATGAAATAGAAGAGTTTAGAGAAACAGGTCATAAATTTTTAAATGGAGAGTTAAATAAAGCACAATTTAAAAAAGCATCAGGTAAGATGTGTGCATATGCTCATAGAGATGGAAAAAATTTTATGGTTAGACTAAGAACAGTATCTGGCGTAATTCCTATTAAAACTTTGCAGTTTATATATGATTTAACTAAAAAATATAATTTAGAAAAAATACATCTTACAACTAGACAAGCAGTTCAGCTTCATGGGGTAAGTATAGATAATGTATGTGATATTTTAAAAGAATCACTAGAGTTTGGAATTTGTAGTAGAGGTGCAGGTGGAGATAACCCAAGAAATGTTGCAATATCACCTTTATCTGGTGTGAAAATTGGAGAGGCTTTTGATGTAGTACCTTATGCATTTGCTATAAATGATAATTTTATGAGACAAATAACTAGCTATCATTTACCAAGAAAGTTAAAGGTAGCAGTATCTAATGATATAGATGATGAAGGTCATGTAACAGCTGTTGATTTAGGGTTTTTAGCTGTTAAAGATGGAAGTGAAAATAAATTCAAAGTCTTTATAGGTGGAGGTCTTGGAAGAAATCCAAGAATAGGAATAGAACTTGAAACTCTTATAAATCCAGAAGATGTTGTATATCATGTTGAGGCTATGACAAGTTTATTTATGGCTGAAGGGGACTATAATAATCATGGAAAAGCTCGTGTAAGATATATTGCAGAGAGAATGGGAGAAGAGGAATTTAAGAGATGCTATAATAATCACTTAGGAGAAACCTTTAGAAAATATGGTGATTCTTTAAAAGTTAAGGCTAATATAAAAGATATATCAAAAGTTGGAGTTAAAAAAGATATAAAATCATTTAGATTAGTAGAGCAAAAGCAAGAAGGTTTATATAGTGTATACGTAAAACCTCAAGGTGGACAATTTAAAACTTCAGATTTAGAAAAAGTTTTAAGAACTATAGAAGATATGGAAGAGGTAGAGTTAAGATTAACTATGACAGAAGGATTCTATGTTATAAATTTAGATGGAGATGAAGCTAAGAGAGTACTAGATTTAACTGAATCTATGACAGGAAAAACAAGGCTTGAAAACTCAGTATCTTGCATTGGTGTTCCAACATGTCAAATGGGTGCTATGGAATCTCAATCATTGTTAAAAGAGATATTAGAATATTTTAAAGAAAATAATATGACAGAAGATATACTACCAAGACTTTCTATATCAGGGTGTGCAAATTCTTGTACAGTTCATGAACTTATGCCGATAGGATTTGCAGGGAAGATGAAGAGAGTAGATGGAACTATGCAAAATGCTTTTGAACTTCATGTAGGAGGAGAATTAGAGATTGGAAAGACTAAGCTTGGAACTCATATTGGAGAAGTATTACAAGTTAAAATACCTGAATATTTAATGGAGATAGCTAAGGAACTTAAAAAAGAAAACATGGAATTTGAAGATTGGTTTAAATGTAATGATAAAAAATTTAAGGAGATAACAGATAAATATTTAGTATAATAGATTGATAAAATATCCCTAGAAATTATAATATTTAATTTCTAGGGATATTTTTTATATTTTTATTAACTTATACTTATATATGTGGATTATTGTTTGGAAATATATTATAATTATTTTAGAAGTTTATTCTAATATTTAGATAATATAGGAAAAAATAAAATTGAATGAAAATCAGGGTATTTTAATAAATATTATATAGAAACATAAGTAAAATTAAGCTTTGATAAGAGGAGGATATAAATTAAAATGTTAGGCAAAATAACTTGGATAGATAAACTAGAAAAAAAGTTTGGAAAGTATTGCATTAAAAATTTAATGTATTATATAACCATATTAACTGCCTTTATTTATGTTCTAGGGTTAATTGACGGTGGTAATATAGTATCAAAGTTATACTTATTCCCTCAATTAGTGATGAGAGGTGAGGTTTGGAGGCTCATATCATTTATTATTGTTCCACCTAATACAAGTATATTGTGGATTATATTCACTCTTTATCTTTACTATGTAATAGGTTCAGGACTAGAAAGAGCATGGGGAAGTTTTAGATTTAATATATACTATCTTTTAGGGATGATAGTGACTATTATAGTTTCATTTTTAACAGGAATGCCAGCTGGCGCTTGGTACTTAAACAGTTCACTATTTTTAGCTTTTGCTATGGTATATCCAGATGTGGAGTTTCTGATATTTTTTATACTCCCTGTTAAAGTAAAATATCTTGGATATTTAAGTGGTGCTCTTATAGCTTATGAGTTTATTACAGCAGCTAATATGGGACAAAGATTACTTGTTATAGCACCTGTAATTAGTTTCTTTATATTTTTTGCACCTTATATCTTAAATATAGGTAAGAGAAATGTAAAAACTAAATCTAGGAAGAGAAGGCATGCTTCTCACTTAAAGGTTGTAAGACCTAGACATATATGCAGTGTTTGTGGTATTACAGATGAAGATGATCCTAAAATGGAATTTAGATATTGTTCAAAATGTAAGGATCATAGATGTTACTGTATAAATCATATAAGGAATCATACTCATATAGAATAATTAAAAATAAAAGGAGTTATATAAATCTAAAGATTTATATAACTCCTTTTATACATAAATACCAATACTTACATTAAACATTATATAAAAAATTGCACATACTAAATTTATTAAAGGGCTGTAGTCTAATATAAGAATAGGTGTGGTGATTTTAGATGAAGAAAAAGATGCGTTTAATTTTTTATTTAATGGGAGTGTTTTTAATATTGACATGCTTTATAAGTCCATTAAGTAGTATTTATGGCGAAGTAGTAAATGCAAGTTCTATTAGTAACAGAAGAGTTTCTAAAGATAAAGGGGATGACTTAGACTCTATAGATGCAGATGGAGAGGCTTTAGAAAATAATCAGGAAAAGAAAAAAGTAGCGTATTTAACTTTTGATGATGGGCCATCTAAAAACACGTATAGAATATTAGACATATTAAAAAAGTATAATATAAAGGCTACATTTTTTGTTAATGGAAAGCCTGTGTTTAAGGATACATATATAAGAATGTATAAAGAAGGTCATAGTATAGGAAATCATACTTATTGCCATGAATATAATGAAATATATTCTTCAGTAGATGATTTTAAAAGTGATACAAATAAGCTTAATAGGCTTTTAATAGAATATGGAATAAAGCCAACCTATATGCTAAGATTCCCAGGAGGTTCTAATAACACAGTGAGTAAAAAATATGGTGGAGACACAATCATGGATGAGTTAGTCCAAATTATGAGTGAGGAAGGCTATAAGTATTATGATTGGAATGTTACATCAGGGGATGCTTGTAGGAAAGGTTTAAGTAAAGATGAAATAGTTGAAAATGTTATAAATGGATGTAAAGGAAAAAGCAATGCAATAATACTTTTTCATGATTTAAATCCTAAGATATCCACTGTTGAAGCACTTCCAGAGGTAATAGAGTATCTCCTTAATGAAAATTATGAGTTTAAGGTTTTAAATAGTAGCGATGAATCTATAGTGCACTTTAAATAATTTATTATATTAAAATTTAAAAATTTATATTTATGTAAATGGTTTTATATTAATTTTCATATAAAACCATTATTTTATTTATGAATTTTATTTTAAAATGGTAAAATTTATGTTATATTTAATAAAATATAAAAATGATAAAATAAGGGAGAATTTTATGCAAGAAAATCGATATGGGTTACCTACAGCTATTGCTATGATAATAGGTATAGTAATTGGTTCAGGAATATTTTTTAAAAGTGATAATATTCTAATTGCAACAAATGGAAGTATTGGTCTTGGGGTATTAGTTTTTATCATTGCAGCATTTGGAATTATATTTGGAAGTTTAAGTATTGCAGAACTTGCTTCAAGAAATTCTGAGGTTGGTGGAGTTATAAGTTATGCTGAATATTCATTAAATAAAAGCTTTGCTTGTGCTTTTGGATGGTTTCACACATTTTTATATTATCCAACTATAATCGCTGTTGTTTCTTGGGTTACAGGAATTTATGGATGTATGCTTTTTGGTGTTGAGGAGAGTCTAGAAATTCAAATACTTATAGGTACAATAATTATGGCTTTAACCTTTTTATTTAATATAGTATCATTTAAACTTTCAGGCTTATTTCAAAATGCAGCAACTATAATTAAGCTTATACCACTTATTATAATCGCTATAATAGGTCTTATCTTTGGAGATCCTCAGTATATAACAGGAGAACATACTAAGATTTTTGCTCAAACTGGATGGATTAGTGCAATAGCTCCTATAGCTTTTTCTTTTGATGGATGGATAGTTTCAACATCAATTGGACATGAAATAAAAGATTCTAGAAAAAACCTTCCAAAAGCTTTAGTTATAGCGCCAATTTTTATATTAATTATTTATATTTTGTATTTTGTTGGAATTAGTAGTTATGTAGGCATTGAAAATGTAATGGCTTTAGGTGATTCTCATGTAAATGTAGCTGCTAATAGTATTTTTGGAGTTTACGGTGCTAAGTTTATACTAATTTTTGTTATAATATCTATTATGGGAACTGTAAATGGACTTATTATAGGATATATAAGGATGCCATATTCTTTAGCTATTAGAAATATGTTTCCTAAAGCTAAGAGTATATCTAAAATAAATGATAAATATAAAATGCCTATTATATCAGCAGTTTTAGTAATGGTAATTTCTCTATTTTGGATGATGGTTCACTATATAACAGTTAAGTTTAATATGCTTCAAAATTCAGATATATCTGAGATATCAATAACTATAAATTATGTTTTGTATATTATATTTTATATAAAGGTTATAAAGATGGGAATGAAAAAGGATGTACAAGGAGTATTTAGAGGGTTTATAAATCCTATCTTAGCAATAATAGGATCTATCATAATACTTTTAGGGAGTATGGGAAATAGTTTATTCTTTGTTTATGCATTTATATGCGCTTTAGTTATTGTAAGTGCTATGATATTTTATAAAAAAGAAAAAATAGAGATATAAGTTATTGTTATTGTTTAAGCTAACTTATATAATTGTTTTAAGATATTAAAATATCTTGTAATTAAAACCAAAGGAGAATAGATCTTTGAAGAATTTATATGTTTCAGATCTAGATGGAACACTTTTAAATAGTGATCAGGAAATAACATTATTTTCAAAAAATAATTTAAATAAGTTAATAGAAAATAACGTGAATTTTACAATAGCAACAGCTAGAACACCAGCTACAGTAATAGATATAATAGATGGTTTAAACATTAAATTACCATTAGTTCTTATGAACGGTGTTATAATCTATGATAAAAGTAAACAAGAATACATTGATATAAAAGATATAAAAATAGAAACTACTAATAGTATATTAAATATCTTACAAAAGGAGTGTAAAAATTTTTTATTATACTCTATAAAGAATAATCATATGTATGTTTATTATAAAGAATTTCTTAATGAAGCTGAGATTGATTTTTATAATGGAAGAAAAGATAAAAAATTAAAGACTTTCGTTCAAACTAAAGATTATAGAAAGTCTATAGAAAACTCAAAAATAATAAATATAGTTGTTATGGATGATAAGGAATCCATAGGAAAAATAGGCCATAAACTAAAGGGAATAGAAGATATAACAGTAAATTATTATAAGGATATATATAATCCTAAGTGGTACTTTATGGAGATATATAACTCTAAGGCTTCTAAAGCAAAGGGAATTGAGTTTCTATCGAATTATTTAGAATCTGATAATTTAATAACATTTGGAGATAATTTAAATGATATTCCTATGTTTTTAATAGCTAACAGATGTTATGCTATGGATAATGCTGATAAAAAGCTTAAAGATATAGCAACTAGTGTTATAGGAAATAATAATGAGAATGCTGTTGTGAAATTTTTATTACAAGATGTACAAAATGGTTAGTGTTTTGGAGGTAATATTTTGGAGGAAATATTAGAGATATTAGAAAAAGATAGCAGATATTCTGTGGAAGAGATAGCAGTTATGACAGGAAAAACTCAAGGCGAAGTCGAAAAGGCGATAAAAGACTATGAGGATAAAGGGGTTATTGCAGGATATACAACTCTTGTAAATTGGGAAAATACAAATTCAGAAATAGTAACTGCCTTAATACAAGTTAAAATTATTCCGCAAAGGGGAGTAGGTTTTGATAAGGTTGCAGAGAGGATATACAATTTTAGAGAAGTTAAGGCATGTTACTTGATGTCATCTGGTGGTTTTGATTTAACTGTAATAGTTGAGGGGAAAACAATGAAAGAAGTTTCAATGTTTGTATCTAATAAACTTGCAGTTCAAGAATATGTAAATGGTACAGCTACTCACTTTGTCCTAAAAAAATATAAAGACCATGGAACAATTTTTAAAGAAAAGGGATTAAAGGATGATAGAGAGGTACTTATTATATGATTTTAGAGAATATGATATTAAAAAATATCAAGGATATGCCTCCATCTGGTATAAGAAAGTATTTTGATTTGGTAAATGAAATGGAGAATGTAATATCTTTAGGTGTTGGAGAGCCAGACTTTGTAACTCCTTGGAACGTTAGAGAAGCTGGAATATATTCTTTAGAAAAGGGGTATACACACTATTCGTCAAATGCTGGATTTATAGAGCTTAGAAATGAAATTTCAAAGTATTTAAAAAGAAGATATAATCTAGAATATAATCCAAATGAAGAAATAATAGTAACAGTTGGTGGCAGTGAAGGAATAGATATTGCAATAAGAACCTTAGTTGGACCTGGGGATGAAATTATAATCCCTGAACCTAGTTTTGTCGCATATAAGGGGTGTGCTTCCTTTGCAGGAGGAACTGTTAAAACAATAGAGCTTAGTGAAGAAGATAATTTTAAACTTACAAGAGAGGCTTTAAAAAATGCTATAACACATAAAACAAAAGTTCTAGTTTTACCTTTTCCTAATAATCCAACTGGCGCTATAATGACTAGAGAAGAGCTTAGGCCTATTGTTGAACTTTTAAAGGATAAAGATATTATAATATTATCTGATGAAATTTATTCAGAATTATCTTATGGAGAAAAACATGAATCTAGCGCATCATTTCCAGAAATAAGGGACAAGGTAATAGTTATAAATGGTTTCTCAAAGGCTTATGCAATGACAGGATGGAGACTTGGGTATGCTTGTGGTCACAAGGTTTTCATAGATGCTATGAAAAAAATACATCAATATGCTATAATGTGTACACCAACTATAGCACAGTTTGGTGCAATTGAGGCTTTAAAAAATGGGGATAAAGATGTAGAGGCTATGGTAAGGGAATACAATAGAAGAAGAAGGGTTGTTGTTCAAGGATTTAGAAAAATGGGTCTTGAATGTTTCGAACCAATGGGAGCATTATATGTTTTCCCTAATATAAAGTCTACAGGAATCACATCAGATGAATTTTGTCAGAGGCTTTTAGAAGAAAAGAGAGTTTTAACAGTTCCAGGAGATGCTTTTGGCTCTTGTGGAGAAGGATTTATAAGATGCTCCTATGCTACATCTATGGAAGATATTATGGAGGCCTTAAAAAGAATAAATGAGTTTGTTAAATCATTAAAAAAATAACTTTATGTGTTAGAAAATTAATATAATTTAAGGTTTATTTTTATTAAAATAAGCAGCTATAAATACTAGCAATGTGGCAGATAAAGTGTTAAAATTACATTATTAATATTAAGTTATTAAACCATTGTGTTTTAGGAGTGGTTACATGAATTTTGATAAAGATAATATAAATTTAAAGTCAAAGAGAGACCTTATAATAAAAGAAATATGTAGCATAAAAAAATATAATAATTATATTATATTAGTATCTACAATTATAGGTATAGCAATGGCTATGATTTTATTAACTACATTAAATTATAATTATAATTCAATAAGTATTTTATCTTTAATATTAATTGGAGCTATTATAATTATAGGATATATCCCTTTTGAGTTTGTTATGGGAGGGGTAAGGTTTAATAGAAGATTAAATATTATCTTAAACCTTATAAAATCTGATTTAAGATATGTCAATGAATTTACCTATCTTATAAATTATAAGAAGAAAAAATAGAATAATATTAGAAGCTATCAGTAAAGTTTTGCTGATAGCTTTTTTATATAAAAAGGGATAAAGTTAGTT
Organism: uncultured Sarcina sp.; assembly: GCA_963559995.1. GTDB lineage: Bacteria > Bacillota > Clostridia > Clostridiales > Clostridiaceae > Sarcina. The sequence continues at coordinate 7,587 of CAUWNL010000032.1, read as the reverse complement.
TATTAATCATAATAATTAAAATGTATTAATAGGAAATAGAGTATGTTAAAGGAGAAGTAAGGGTGAAAGTATATAAAAAGTTTATTTGTAAATTTACTGTCTTTTATATCTTTATAGTAATATTTTTTGCTTTTCTATACACTTATTTTTCTAATGACTTTTATTACTCACTATCAAATAGGGAGATTTTATTTGATAAAAAATATTTCTATATAGAAAAATATTTAGAAAATAATCTAAAAGATAATTTCAGAAGTTATTACGGTTCAAATTATTTAGTGTTTTTAAATGAGGAGAATAATAAAGATTTTATTTTTAATATAGATGACTTAAAAGTAGTAGAAACAAGAATAGAAAACGGTAATTTAGAAAATGATATATTTATAGTTCTAAAGAGTAATAGAAATAATTTAAAATATAATGTACTAATAACTTTTAAAGTTTTAGATGAATTAGTTATAATCCATGAAAACAATGTATATAGAGGGTGTGAAATTAACATTAAAAATAATAGTCAGGCTTTAAATGGAGTAGAATTAGATAAAATATTTAGAGTAAAATATTTAGATGAGTTTCTGGGAACGGGGATTGTTTTAGATTCAGATTTAAATGAAATGCTTAAAGAATATATAAAAAATAACGATGGGAAACCAAGCTTAAGTAAAAAAAGTTTTTTTTATTACTTAAAATATAATTTCACAAGAATGTTATACTTAAGCATGGTGACAATAACTACGTTAGGGTTTGGTGATATTGTACCCTTAACAACTGTCACAAGAATGCTTATAGGTCTTGAATCAACTATAGGGATTGTTATATTAGGTTGGTTTGCAAGTAAAATCTATAAGAGATAGATAAAAATTAAAAAGATATGAAATTTAGAAATTTTTCTAAATTTCATATCTTTTTAATTAGTTTTACATAATTCTTTAATAAGATTAAATATATTTTCACAAGAATTTGATTTATCAAACACTTTACAAGAATTTTTCATAAATTCTAATCTTGATTTATCTTCTAAGAGATTTTGTATAACATAAGAGCAATCCTTATTTTTTTCAAGGAGTATAGCCATATTGTGGCTGACTAAAAATTGAGCATTTTCTTGCTCTTGCCCAGGGATTGCATCAAAGACTACCATAGGTATATTACACGCTAAAGCTTCTGAAATTGTAAGTCCGCCAGGCTTAGTTATTATAATATTAGAGGAGTGCATAAATTTATGTACCTCATTAGTAAAAAATATAAGCTCAGTGGGTTTTGGGCTAGTAGTAATGGTTTCTTTAAAAGCAGAGTAGAGTTTTTCATTTTTACCTGTTATAACTATTATTTGAAAATCCATAGAGATTTTTACAATATCATTATAAATACTTAAAATATTTTTTACTCCAAAGCTTCCTGCCATAATAAGTATAGTAGGTAAATCTTCATTTAAGTTTAGTTTTTTTCTAATAGCTTTTTTATCATTATGATTAAAAAATACATCATCAATGGGAATTCCAAAACTATGAATAATTTCTTTTGGAACCCCTAGTTTTTCCATTTCATCTGGCATGTCATCATTAGCTACTATATATCTATCTACGCACTTATGTATCCACGTTTTATGAGGTGCATAATCTGTCATTATACAAATTAATGGAACAGTTAATTTTTCTTGTTCCTTAAGTCTAGAAACCATTTCTGTAACAAAAGGATGAGTTGTTATTACCACATCAGGATTAAAGTAATTTATAAGCCTCATTAGTTTTCTGTTAAAAAGAACTATTGGTTTAGTCAACTTTGAGGGTATTTTAGAATCTTTATTAGTTGATTTATACATTTTCCCGTAGAATCTAGGAGCTTTAGTAGCAAGATATAAATATCCTTTACAAACTGTTTTATCAAGTAATGGGTTTATATATTTAAATACATCTACAACTTCTATATTAGTATTCTTATCTACTTTTCGTATATGAGACTTTAAAGCATTTGACGCCCTCATATGCCCTGCCCCTGTAGAAGCTGATAATATAAGTACATTCATGGGTAATCCTCCTCTTTTATGAGTATATAAGTAAGGTTTTTTAACTTGCGTTAATATAATAACTTATTCTAACACAAAATATAGATTTATGATATAACATATTTTTACATGATAAATATATCATATGGTATATATTATATATTTTATACTAGATTTATTAAAATAAAATAAAAAAGTATAAAATATAAGAGGTATTTAATAAAGATATATAGAATATAAGAACGTAAAATAATTGAAAAATAAGAAAAATAAGGTGAATGATGAGTAAGGGTATTGTGGAAAAGGATAATTTGGATTTTTATGAAAGGTCGTTTATAGACATTTTAGATGAGTATGTTTTTATGTTAGATAGTAGTGGAAAAATTTACAATGTTAACAATATAGTTTTGAAAGAATTAAATTGTGATTTAGAATATATAAGTAAAATGAACTTCTTTGAGATATCATCCTTTAGAGAAGAAGATTTTTTAAGAACTTATGAGGAGAAAGTATCAAATATATCAATTATTATAGGAAATACAAAACTATATTTAAATAATATAAATATAATAACAAAAACTTTAGAAAATAAAAAGTTGTATATAATACTTGGTAAAAGGGAAAAAAAGATGTTTATGATGGATATGTCCCATGAATTAAAAACTCCTATAAACATAATTTTATCCACTATACAGCTTTTGAAAAAGAACATAGATGATAAAACTATAGTTTGTAACAAAGAAATAAATCTTGTAAGTTATTTAGATTCTATAAAGAGAAATTCATTTAAAATTTTAAATTTGGTAAATACAATAATGGATATCAATAAAATAGAAGAAGGGTATTATAAAATAAACAGTGAAAAGTGTGAAATTGTTAGTGCTATTGAAGATATCATTCAATTAGTTGTAAAATATGGAGAAGCTAAAAATTTAGAGATAATATTTGATACTAACGTAGAAGAGAAATTTATCTTATGTGATATAGAAAAAATAGAACATATTTTATTAAATCTTTTATCAAATTCTATAAAATATACTAATGAAGGTGGGAAAATAGAAGTTTTCTTGGAAATTCTACATGGAGAACTTAGAATATCTGTAAAAGATAATGGTATAGGGATAGATAAAGAAAGTTTAAATATGATTTTTGATAGATTTTATCAAGGGAATAATCATAAAAAACTTTTAAAAAGATCTAAAGGTAGTGGAATTGGATTATTTCTTGTAAAATCTTTAGTCAAGATACAAAATGGAACTATATCATGCAAAAGTGAGCAGGAAAAAGGCAGTGAGTTTGTTTTTACCATCCCTATAACAGAATGTGAGGATATAGGAGAAGAATTAAAGGATAATTTTAATTTTTGTATAAGTGAATATTTTGAAGTTTAGTAAAAAATCATAATATATTTTATATATTATGATTTTTTTAGTATTTAAAAAATTATTTTAGTATAATATTATTTATATGTATAAAACTTAGGAGGAATAATTTATGGAAATAAATACAAAGAGAGATGGCCATGTACATAGTCCTTTTTGTCCACATGGTTCTTTAGATACTTTAGATATGTATATAAAAAAGGCACTAGAAAGAGGGATTAATGAAATAACATTTACAGAGCATATGCCATTAACTTTAAAAAAGGATCCATCTCCTAGAAATAACAGTGCTATGAGTGAAGAAACATTAATAAAGTATTTAGAGAGCATAGGAAATTTAAAAGAACAGTATAAGGATAAGATAAAAATAAATATTGGAGTAGAGGTAGACTATTTAGAAGATGAAGAGGCAAATATAAAGATTTTATTAAATAAATATGGAAGAGATATAGATGATTCTATATTATCAGTTCACACACTAAAATATAAAGATAAGTATTACCCCATAGGTTCAGGAGTAGAGGAACTTAAAAAGTTAGTAGATGATTTAGGAAGTATAAAGAAATTTTATAAGCTGTATTATAAAACTGTGTTAAAATCTATAAAATGTGATTTAGGTGAGTATAAACCTAAAAGAATAGGACATCCAACCCTTGTTAGAAAATATAAGGAAGACTTTGAAAATGAGATTTATGATTTAGATTTGCTAAAGGAAATAATTGATGCTTTAAAGGAAGATAGCTATGAAATAGATTTAAATACATCAGGTCTTAGAAAAGAAAAATGTAAAGAAATTTATCCTACTGGCATCTTTATGAAACTTTTAGTAGAAAATAAAATCCCTATGATTTTGGGTTCGGATTCCCATGAAGCAAAAGATGTAGGATATTATTTTGATAGCATAGAAAAATTTATTAATAGTTATAAATAAATAAACATATATATAACAATAGGAACATATTTTAAATTGGTTATTAAGTTTAAAATATGTTCTTTGAATTTTATTATATAAATAATGTTGAAAATATATAGAAAATATATTAAAAATTATGTATAATTATGGTAAAATATCAATTATAAGTATAATTATCTTGAAAAATATAATATTTTATGGAGAGGTTTATGAAAAAAGAGAGGTCAAAATCTAAAAAAAATAAAAGAGCCCTATGGTTAATATTTTTTATAGCAGTAATAGGCACAACAACTACAACAGTTTTAGCAAATAATATAAAAGGTGATGGGGAACTTGTATGTGATGGAGTATATTTAGAAGATAATAATTTATCTAATTTAACTAAGGAGGCACTTATTGAAACTTTACAAAGTTATTATGATAATAAACTAGGTGAAAATACAATAACACTTACTTACGGGGATATAACTCAAGTAGTTAAGGAAGAAGATGTTGGAATTGGTTATAATATAGAAAAAATAGCAGAAGAAATAATATCTATAGGGAAAAAAGGAAATTTACTTGAAAATATTATAGATAAATTCTTTATAAAATTAAATACTAGAACTTTATCTTATGATGAGGGAGATGTAGATAAAGAGAAACTTGATGAATATATTAGTAATTTATCATCTTTAATAAATAAAGAAAAAAAAGAGGCAACTATTTCTTTTAATGGTGACACATTAGTGGCTGAAAATTCACATGAAGGCCTTGAAGTTGATAAAATGGCATTAAAAGAAAAAATTATAAAAGGGTTAAATAATGGGGATAAGGGAGAAGTAATTGAAATACCGGTTAATATTGTTGAAACAAATATTCAAGAAAATCAAATTGCAAATATGACTGTTCTTGGAACTTATGAAACTAGCTTACCTGACTTAACTAGTGGTAGGACACAAAATATAAGACTATTTGCAAGTAAGTTAAATGGAGTAGTTTTAATGCCAGGGGAAACTATATCCGTTGATGAACAAGGAGGAAGTAGAGAATTAAGTGATGGATATACAGCAGCACCAGGATTTGTAAACAATCAAGTTGTGCAAATAGTTGCAGGGGGAATTTGTCAAGTGGTTACAACCCTTTATAATTCAGTTCTGTATTCTGATTTAGAAATAGTTGAAAGAGCCCCACATTCACTGCCGGTAACTTATGCACCTTTAGGTAGAGATGCCACTTTAGCAAAGGGAGTAGTAGATTTTAAATTTAAAAATAATTATGATAATCCTATAATAATACAAGCCTATGTAACAGAGAATTGTACAGTAAAAACTACAATATGGGGAGTAAATGAAAATCCAAGTAAAGTTGTAGAAATAGATGCTAGGCAAACAGGTAACAAATCTTCTATAACTTATAAAAATATATATGAGAATGGTACTTTAATAAAATCAGAGGTCTTATCCCAAGATGTTTATAATTAATAATAGTTGAAATTAGGAATATTAAAATAAAAAAGATTACTAATTTTAGTAATCTTTTTTTACTTTAATATTATTTACCATTGCCCAGGATAAGCTACTACATATAACTTAACTGTTTGTCTTCCGAAGTTTAAACAAGCACTTTCAGAATTCATATATAAATCTATTTTATCACCTTTTATAGCTCCACCAGTATCAGAAGCTATAGCATATCCATAACCTGGAATGTATACTTTTGAGCCTAGTGGGATAACACTTGGATCAACTGCAATCGTACTTATACCACCAGGATTTCTAACAGGTTTAAGTCCCATAGCCGTTAAACCACCACCAGTATAAGCTGTAGCTACCATTGTATATTCAGCCTTATATGAACCTGAGGAATTTGAACTAGCACTAGTACTTGCACTCTTATCAGATGATGTATTAGAGCTTGTTGAATTAGAAGTAGCAGGGCTAGAGCTTGTACTACTATTAGTATTACTATTAGTTGTTGAAGAAGAAGCTTCTTTAGCTTTTGATAAACTCTCTATCTTACTATTTCCTTCACTTATTGCATTATTAGCTTTTGTAATTACGGATTGCATGTTAAGTTGTCCTACTATATTCTTAAGGGAATTAACAGCATCTTGAATCTCATTTACAGAATTGCTAGAGTTTATTATTGAAATTGAATTTGAAATTAATTCCTCTTCATTTGCAGTAATTGTAGATGCAACTTGCTCCTTTTCTTTATTAAGTTCATTTATTTGATTTGTATATTCAGTCTGTTTAGCTGTTAATTCTTCTATGCTTGATTTTGTAGAATTATTTAATTGATTTAAAGAATTCTCTTTTTCTTGCAATGTATTTAAACTTGAATTTAATTGGCTTTGTTTAGTATTAAGTTCATCTATAAGTTGTTTATCAGCCGAGTATATACTAGTTAATGCATTTACTCTTGATAAAAATTCACCAAAGTTATTTGAAGTAATTAAATATGTAAGAGCATTTTGAGAGCTGTCTAACATATATAACCCTCTAATTCGTTGCCCTAAAACTTCTTGATCTTTTGCAATTTCACTTTTTAAAGATGCAATATTACTTTGAGTAGATGTTATCTCTGACTTTACATTTTCGATATCGATTGCATTTTGTTTTAGAGTTCCATTTAATTGTTCAATTTGCCCTTGTAAGCTATCTACGTTTGAACTTAATGATGTAATTTTACTATCTAACTCTTGATACTTTGCTTTATTATCACTTAAACTTGAATTATTATTTGAACTTGTCTGTGTAGTTGTAGTAGTAGAGCTATTTAAAGGTGCTGCCATAACTAAGGTGCTAGTGTTAAACATTAGTCCTGCAACAACTAGCAAAGATATTAATTTCTTGTTCAAATATATACCTCCTCTATCTATTGTGAAGAAATAAATTATGCATTTCTCCTAATACTTCTTAAATTATTATAATATAAAAAACTTATTAAATCAAATTAATGAGTGGATATTGCGAAAAAAAAGTTGAAAATAAAGGAATATATATAGGGAAAATATGTAATGAAAGATTTGTAATTTTATCTAGATATTTAAAAGAATAGTTAAGGGAAAAGCTACATATAATGAGGGTTTGAGCTAGATTGGTGTGGAGAAATATTTATTATATATTTGTTTTTAAATTTATTAATAAAAATTAATGAAAAAAATTTTAGAATAATAAAAAATATAAAGATTTAAATTACATAAAAAGTAATAAAAAGTAAAAAATAAAAGCAAAAATAAAGGGAAATACTGTATTAAAAAATGCATGGATAAATTCATTTTATGTATGTATTTTAAGTTGAAA
>CAUWNL010000031.1:0-32693 GCA_963559995.1 uncultured Sarcina sp. | reverse complement strand
TAACAGTTAAAAAATTAGTTATAATTAAAGGTACTAATGATATTAACAAGTATTTAAAGTATATTTTATAATACTTGCTAAGCTTTTCATTAAAAATATATTTATAAACAACATAAGGTTTCGTCCAAAATATAACTGTAAAATTAGATATTAACGTTCCTATAAATACTCCGGCAATCCCCATATACTTTACTAATATTAAAGAAGTTATTAAGTTTATAATTATTTCGCATATAGGAGCATATCTATCTTGATAGAACTTACCACTGCCACTTTGAAACTGCTCAACTGAACCTCTCATAGCAGAAAAATAGGTATTAATTAATATAACCATATAAGTTAAACCATCTAATAAGTAACCTTCTCCAACCCATATTCCTATAAATTGGTTAAGCGTGTTGTACATACTAATAACAATAAATGAAACAGCCCAAAAATTTAAAAAAAATATCTTTTTATGGACATCATAAGCTTTATCCTTATTCCCTGTAGTTAACAAATTCCCAATACTAGCAGTTATACCACCCAGTCCTGTTGATATTATTTTCTCTAATGCCGATATAACAATCTGATAATTAGTATAATTAGCTAATGCTCCTAATCCTACAAAACTTGATATTATAATATTATCTGTGCTATAAACAACTAATGTTCCTATCTTGTGTATAAACATTGCCTTAACATTTTTTAAAAGTGAACCCTTTTCTTCATCTTTTAGTTTTTCATTTCCATCATTTAACCATGGATATTTTTTATCTATATATATATTTATTACTATATAATATATTAGGTTGGTTATAAGTTGTATAAGAATAAAATTTATAAAGCTAGGATAACTATTAAGCATAATAATTTGAATTATTACTATTACAAATCTTGAAATTGTAGTTCCTATAGTCATTTTATAAACTTCCTGTGCAACATTTAATATACATATCTTATGTGAAAATATATAGGATATAAAACTATTAATTAAAGATAATATAAATCCAAATATAACTAAAGTTAAGTCTATTTCACCCTCAATAAAAAATTTTAAAAATGGTACTAGCAAAATACCTAAAACTAAAATTGTAAATCCAATACTCCTATAAAATTTTCCATAAAACCTTATATATGCTCTTATTTCTTCTCTATTATTCTCTGCATAAGGCCTATATAGTGAATAGACTATAGTTGCCCCAACTCCCATTTCAACTATAGATAACCAACCTATAATATTAGAATATAAAGAATTTAACCCTAATAACTCATTACCTAAAGCACCTAAAAATACTTTCCTTACTATAATATTAGGTATAAAAGTTATTAAAAGAGATACTATATTTATACAAGAATTTATTATTGCTTTTTTAGTTCTCATCTTTTCTCCATTTCAGTCAATTGATGTATCTACAATCCAAAATACTATATATATTGTTATACAAAAACCTACAGATAATATTGAATATATAAGCTAGAATCACTGATATGATTATACACAATATTATATATTCATACTTATTAATGCCTATAAATAAATCTAGTGTTATTCTATGAATCAAATAAATTTCATAGGATATTCTTCCTAAAAAAAACAATAGTCTATTTTCTATACTTATTTTCATAAGTAACATCAATAATATTAAATTAAATGTACCTAAAGCTACTATTTCTAATAGTATACCCTCTGTCTTTATCTCTATAATAAAAAAAATTAAGAATATTAAAATCATGGTAGTTAAAGCAATTTTATAATTTTTCTTAATAAAATTATAAATACTGTTTACATTTTGTCCAACTAATATCCCTATAAAAAAACAATGGTTAGCATCATACCACCATATCCCTTTATTCTCCATTCTACAAACTACATTATAAATCATTATCAATGTACCTAATGCTATAATAGCTAAAGTTTTAGATTTAATATATTTGAAACTAAAGTAAAAACATATATAAAGAAAAATAATATTAATTACGTACCACTTAAAACTATCAATAAGCCTTATACCAAATACATAAAAAAAAATTTCTCTTGTAGAAAAAAACTCTTTATTTATAATATGCATTAATATAAAGACTATATTGGCAGTTATAAATGGAATCAATACTTTTAAAATTCTTTTACTCCAAAAGCTTTGTAAATAATCATTTTTACTGTTATAGCTAACCATCAATCCATATCCTGAAAAGAATAAAAAAATATCCACTGCAAATTCTCCTAAATATCTAAAAGGAGTGAGTATTCCTGGGTTTTCCATTCCCTCAGAAATATGATTTAAAATTACTAATATTACTGCTAATCCTTTCATAGCAGTAGCATTTTTTATACCTAAGAATTCAGAATTATACTTTTTAGCCTTATATATTTTTATGTCATAAAGAACAATTAGTAATAAAAAAATGTATACACATATCAAAGATTTATCCTCTCATCATTAATAAATTTTATACCCATCTTCATCTTTACCAAAAATACCCCCTATAATTATAAATTATTTAATAATCTATTATACTAATGATTGCTTTTAGATAAACCTAAAATTGTTATTTTATTAAAATCAAACTAATGATATTTATATAAAATATAGATTAAAAAAACTATTTTCTCTCAACTATCTCCCATAATTATCTTAATAATATGTCCTCTAATTTTTAAATTCAAAAATACAAAACCTGTCTAAAATAATTATTTCTATCTTCTAATAAGATTGGTATGGCTAATGCTAATATTCAATCTACTCTTAACTCTACTTTTAAGTTAAGATACTCCTTTCACACTTTTAAATTATATAAACACTTTTTAACAAATATATTTTCCTTTCTTTGTAATCATTTTTCTTTAGTAATTAATTTATTAAACACCTTAAATACTAAGACGCCAAAACATCCACCCCAAAAATCTATTAAAACATCTGAAATAAGTGAACCCCTTCCTGGAATATAACTTTGCAGATATTCATCTAAGATAGCACACATAACAACAATAAATAAAGTTCTAATAACTAAATCTACATTGTTTATTCTTCCCTTAGAAAAAATAATGATAACTAAAATAGATAAAACAAAAAACTCTAACCCATGAGCTATTTTTCTTATGAAATTATTAACCTTGCTAGTTGTAGATTTATTTTCCCAATCAATTTTTTTTATTGTTATAGATGTTATAATACTTTTTACTACATCCTTAAAACTAGAACTTACATTATTGTAAGAAATATTATTTTTAAATTCATCATTCTCTCCTTTTATAACATCCTTAATATAACTAACAATATTATTAGTAACCCCTCCTGAAATTGTAGCAGGTTGACTTGAGTTATAAAAAATAAGTCCAACCCATAACACACATAAAACTATTACAAACTTCTTCATTTAATTTAAACTCCATAAATACTATCTAATTACTCTATAGTATATTTCTTAAAAAGTATATAATTAGAGAAATAATTAGAACTAAATAAAATATATTCAAGAATATTAACCCTTAAACATCTTATACCATGTATAATATATAATAATTTTTATTCAATTTTATACGTTACCATTCCATTAATTCTATAAAGTTTATCCCTCATAAAACACATAATACTTTTTATTTTTTCTCTTAATAACATTTAGATTATTATTCTCTTTAAGCCAAAGTCTCACTATAAAAATTATGAACAATGATTTTCCATAATCACTGTTCATAACGCTCTTAATATTTAACAATAATCTTTTGAAATTTATTATTAAAATAAACATTATATTTTAATCTTCATAACTCCTTCTCTGTATCTTATTCCATGATTTTTTTCTTTTTTTATAACCTAATATACCTAATATTCTAAACCATGAACACATTTGTCTATATCCAATTGCTTCTATAAAACTAAAAAATATTAATTTTATAAATACTTTAAAAGTTATCATGCCCTTAGAAGTATATGATTCTAAAGCTACTGATGATATAGATACTATAACACTATAAAACATATAGACTAACATAAAAGTTATCAAAAAATCTAAATTTATAAATCCAAAAGAATATGCTATAAATATGAAGATAATTCCTAAAACTTCTATTATACAAAACAAAAATTCATATATTATATAATATAAAAAAGAAAATACACCTACTATTCCATAAATAGGGTTTAAAAAAATATATTTATGCTCTAAAATACTCTCCATAAGTCCCATATGCCAACGCCTTCTTTGACTTTTCAAATCTTTAATTCGCTCTGGAACTTGAGACCAGCATATAGCATCAGGGGCATATTGTATAGTATATGATATATTATTTTTTCTATAAAAAGAATGAAGTTTAACCACCAATTCCATGTCTTCCCCAATACTATCCCTATTATATCCTCCCACATTTACTATTGATTGCTTCTTAAAAAGACCAAAAGCACCTGATATTATTATATTTCCATTAAAATTATTAAACCAAACTCTAGTAGTTAAAAATACCCTATAATATTCTATAAGTTGCATTACAACTATCCATTTTTTAGGATGTTTAACTTTCTTGATTTCTCCATTTTTTATTACAACTTGATTTGATACCTTTATATTTCCCACTACGGCTATAGTTTTATCATTTTCCATAAAAGGTACTACTATGTTCTTTAATGCATCCTTTTGTAATACAGAATCAGCATCAAGACAAGCTACAAATGGGTATTTTGCAGCATTTACCCCCATATTTAACGCATCTGCCTTTCCTCCATTTTTTTTATTAATAAGTGTTAGGTTTATACCTTCTCCACCTTCATATATACTTACAGCGTCATTGCATTTAATAAGCTTCCTTATAGGCTTAAAAACTCTAGTTAAATTAAATGCTTCTACAATTTTATTTTCTGTACTGTCTTTAGAACCATCATTTATAACTATGACTTCATACTCTGAATAATCTAAATTTAAAATGGATTTTATACAATCTACAACAGTCGCCTCCTCATTATAAGCTGGTATTAATACAGATATGGGCATATCATTTTCTTTATTTGATATCTTTAAATTATTTCTATATTCCTCTTTCAATTTTTTTCATGTAAATAGCTAATAGCATATATTGTTGATATAAAAAAAATTGTTGCATATATAAATATATAATACATAAAGAAGGTATTTATATGGTCAACTATATTCTCTAACATAGTACCTCCTCTAATTCTTCTATTGATTTCTCGCCTATTTTTTCTCCTTCATATTGTTCATAGGAAATTATATTTCTATTAAATAAACTATATATCATTATATCTCTTGCATATCTATCTTTTCCATTTAAAACATTTTTTATAGTATCTTGATTTTCACTAAAATTTATTATAGACATAGCAGAGTTTAATCTTATATACCAATTTGAATCTTCTATACTTTCCATAAGAGCTTCTAAAACATCTTCAGACTCATAAATACCTAATGCTTTAGCAGATAACGCCTTTATTTCCCATTCATCATTTTTTAGAAATTCCATTAACTTATCCTTTGCCAAATCATACTTAACCTTTCCAAAATATTTTATAATACTTGCTTTAACCTCTTTATTACATTTATTTTTCCATAAAATTTCAAAAAGCTCTTCCTTAACCGAATTTTCACAAACGTTTCTAAAATGAGTTATAATAACTATTTGTATTTTATAATTAAAGCTATTAATATTATTTATAAGACTTTTATTTAATTTTTCTTTATCACCATTAAAATTATCTATATTATCTGTAAATATCTTTTCATTTAAATATTGATTATTAATTGACATATAATTTAAAGCTTCAATAAAATTATTAATATTCCCTATATTAGATAAAGATTTATAAATCATTGCTCTTAAATATAAATCATTAGTATCTAATGCTTTTATTAAAAATTCTCCTATATATTTCCTGTCAAGCTTATATTGGCTTAAAATATAAACTATATATATCTTTTTCATGTTACTATTACTTCTATTGTATCTTTTTATTAAATTTTTTATATAACGCTCAAAATTCTTAATAAAATCCTTAATTATTAAAGGATTTTGTTCTTTTTCATTAAATTCTATAATAATCCTATTAAAAACTTCTTCATAAATTTTTCTCTTTATCTTGCTTTCAAAATAGCTTATTTTACTATAATCTAAATCTCCATGTTTTTTTAACCTGTTAAGCTCATCTAAAACCTCTATTCCAAAAGTCTTTTTCAATCTTTCTATTCTTTTATTAAATAATTTCTCTTTATAACTTCTTAACATCATATAAACCATAGAACAGACTATTATATAGACAAAAAATATCAAGGATATATAGATGTAAATAGCTGACTTCATCTAATATCCCTCCTCTTTAAAGGCATCCATTAATAAATAGTAAGATTTTTTAAGTCGTTCATGATATTTAGGTTTTATCCATTCATCCCAAAAATAAGATTTAGACTCTAATCTTACTTTTTCATAATTATCTTCTATAGTCAATCCAATATTTATATTATGGATATCTAATGATTCTATATTTAACTTTTCAAAATAATCATTATGAATTTTTTTAGTAGATGGGTCCATAAAATTCAAAAGAGTCCACGGTATTTTTAACTCAATAACATTATCACCTATACAAAAATCAGCTGCCGAATTAAATTCTTGGCTATTAGGATTCCCATTTCCATGAACCAAAACTCCCGTTTCATAAGATATGCTATCTATAAATTCACCTCTAGATTTTATATAAACCTTTGGACTTGTAACAGCCTTAATATCAACAAATTCATCTGTATCCTTTGAATACCTTACAGTATCTGGTCTTATTTTAAGTCTTAACTCATCTTCTAAAAATTCATAAGTACTATAATATTTTTGAACTAAGACTTTAGATGCATCTAATCCGTTTAAATCTATAATAAAATCAACTGGATTTTCAAAACTTAGTCCATACTCTGTGCTAATATTACTTCCTGATTTTGGGGTTACATCTATATCCAAAAATATTCTTTTATCATTTATATTAAAATTATTAATTCCCTTTACCATAAAATATAAATTCTCTTCATCACTTTTCACTGATAAACTTATTTTATTGTTTTCACTAATCTTGTCCTTCTCACTCCACTCAAAAATATCTCCATCCACATATATAGCATCTTCTTTTTCTCCTGGCTCAAAAGATAATAAACCATAACTTTGAGCAAAAGTTTGTTTATCACTAAAATAAGCCGATTTATCTAAAATTACATTATCCTTAGTATTCCATGCTGACCTATGCCAACTGTCTTGCCATTCAAAAACAAAACTCCCTGCACAATTTGCTTCTTTTATTTCCTTATATATATTAGTTAAAATTTCACCTTGTTCAGTTTCTGTTATATATCCTTTAGAAAGATCTGTAGCAAAATCTGCTACTAATCTTGATGAAGGTATTCCATACTCAGAAATTATAACAGGAATACTATGATAATTATTTATACTAGTTATGACTTCACTTAAATTTTCCTTCTGTTCCTTCATAACCGTTATAGATGGATATATATTATAAGATGCTACAAGGCCAGCTAAAAACTTATCAGTTGTTTTTATATTCTCAACATCTAAATAATTTTTATAATTTAAATAGGTATTATTAGTTGGCTCTAATCCTTGATCTAATACTGTTGAAATACTATCTACTACACTGTATGGAGATGCAATTAAACTTATCATTGTTTGCTTTTTATAATTTTTATATTCATAATCTACTGTATAATCAGCCATTTTAGCTAAATAACTTTCAAAGGATGACGCACCTTCCTTTGTCTCAAAGTAAGTTCCTTTATAGACTTCCTCTTTATTCATAATTTCCGAAAATATTATATCATGAGGAGCCCATTCTAAACCTAATGTATATCCTAAAACATAATCAGAAACATCAGTGATATAAATTTTTGATTTATCTTCAGGTATTGATTTATATGGATTACCATGAGTAGCATTTATTACCTTTCTTATCTCTTTTCTAAATTTTTTCTCCAAACTCTCTTTTTGTAAATCATATCCATCCTTCAAATCTATTTCGTCAAACCAAATACCTTGAAAAATATAAATTGGCTCTTCTCTATTCTCATTAAATCTTTTTAAAGCTTTATAAAATGTATTTTGCATAAGATTAGATACCCTTATACAATTTATATTCATATTAGCCATAGCTTCTATCCATGAATAATACTCATCTTCACTAATGCCATTTTCTCCTGGAAACATTCCAGGTTTAGCAGAATTTAAATTAATACCCTTTAACTTTATATTCTGAAATTCATTCTGTTGTTTAACCAATATATCTTTTTGTTTAATTTGAGTTAAATAATTTAATTCCTTCTTCTTTGCAAAATGTTGAAATACGCCCTCCATACTTCCCACTACAACAGCAAAGATAATTATACATATAGCCAAAAATCTCTTCACTAAAATTTTCTCCCCTTACTTTGCTAGCTTGTATAAATTTTCTATATTTTTATCCATCCAACTTCCTCTACCTTTTATAAATTCCTTCAACATTTTTATTTCCTCTTCATAATTATTAGCTACATCTATAGTAGTTCCTAAAGCCTGTGGATTATTTTTAAAATATTCATCTAAAAGTCTTGGATCATCATTAAACTCTAAAAATCTTTCTGAATTAGTCTTAAAATAATCCTCCTGATTACATATCTCAAAGGTCCACAAAGAAAAATTTCTATCTATTGCTTCCCCTAAAGTTTCTATTCCATCATCTAAAAATTCAATTAAATATTCATCGTTTAAATAAGTCTGTCTAAGAAATTTATATCTTGCTACCACCTTATCTATAAAAACTTTATCCTCTAAAAGCCTACTAAACCAAGATGTTTGAGCCATATAAAACCCTGAAACATTCCTTAGCTCACTATAGTCCTCCTTAGATGCTGCAAAATTTCCAATAGCTCTGTTAAAATCCCATATAGGTCCAGCTTTTATCTTTTCCCCTTTATTTTTATAAATATATGTGCTATATATACCTGCATCTGTATTTTTAAAAAATTCATTTATTATATAATAATCAACGAAAGAATCAACATCTATATACTTAATATATCCCTCCCTTGGACTATCATATTTATCTGAATATAAAACCCTTTCAAATTCACTTATTGTTCTATTTATATAATCCATCTGACCTTCTGTGGGATTTTTAGGATATTTAACTACAAGATTATAGTCATAAATATATGTTTGGGATCCATAATTTTTTAAAATTATATCCCCTTCCTTGGCCTTATTTTTATTTACAATAAAGCTTGTCTCATCTATTCCCTGTTGGCTTTTTATTATATTAACTCTATTTTCATCTCTTTTTATTTCTTCTATTATTAAATAAACCCCTCTATAATGCTCCTCTTTCAAACTGTCACTTCCATCATTAATCACAAAAACTTCACAAAATCTTGCCATTGGGGAATACTCCATAATATTCTCAGCAACGTTATAAACCATATAATTTCTAAGAAGTGACTTATCTGCAAATGGTGCATTAAACACCCAATCTGATTCTTTGGGCATCCCCAATAAACTCTCTTTTCTCTCTTCACCATTTTCATCTATTAACTCAACCTTATATTGTTTCTTAGGAAAAAACCTTGTAGTATTTCCCCTTATATTCATATTTACATCTGAATCAATATAAGGCTTATCCGACATATAATTTAATCCACCTTCATTATAATAAATCTTCATATTAGCAACTATTTCATTATCTTCTAATATCTTCTGTCCTTTAGTATCAAAAACAACTACTGGCAAGTTAAATCCAAATTCATCTTTTTTGTCTTGCTCTAATTCATTATATGAAATTATAGCTTTATCTTTTTCTAATGAATTTTCTCCTTTTACACTTTCATATGCAACTATTGAAGCTAAAATTAAAAGTCCAGGTATAATAAACCTAATTAAATGTTCTTTCATTGAAATACCCCTAACCTATAGTTTCACCATTTTGAGCTATCATATTAACAGCTTCAACGCCTTCTATCTTATAAAGATTTTTTAAAATATCCTTATCTTTATTTCTTTTAAATTTTATTTGATAAACAATTTCTATATTATCTTCAGATGAATTTTTTGCTCTTAATTGACTATCTCTAAAAGCATTAAAAACACAACTCATAATATCATCCTCTTTACTTCTCTTTCCTCTTATAATAAGAAGATACCTATCATCACTTCCAACCTTGCCAATACTTAATATAATTAAAATTGTAGCAATAAAAGCTGACCCTACAATGCAAATTATATAATTTTGAGTTCCTATACTTATTCCAATCGCAACAGCCCAAAAAACATATGCCGTATCCCTTGGATCTTTTATAGCCGTTCTAAAACGCACTATAGAAAGAGCACCAACCATCCCTAAAGATAAGGCAATATCACTACCAATTACAATCATAACCATTGTACTAACTAAAGTTATCATTATTAAAGATATATTAAACTTCCTATTATACATAACCCCACTAAAAGTTATTCTATAAGTTGCAAATATTAGTAATGATAATAATAATGCTATAGTTAATATTTCTACAGATTTTAAAATTCCTATATTAGTTTGACTTGCAGATAAATAATTATATAATAGTTGTTTCATTCTTTTCTCTCCTACTTCTTATTACTATCAATAAATTCCTTTATTATTAAAATTAAAATATTTAAGCTAAATAATTATCAAAGAACTTTCTAGATGAACAATATTTACTAAGTGACTGATAAATCACATCTTGTCCACCTAAAACACTAGAAATCCAACAAAAAAGTTCCCCATCATATTTAACCTCCAAAATAGCATTATAATGGGGAAAAACAGGAGCCATTAAAACCTTATCCGAAAACATATCAAAATTAGTTTCATTAGCCCTTATATTACTATCTAAAGTTACCCTTATAGAATTTTCTTCATGCAAATAAGCTCGCCTATTATAATCTATAAGTACAACTGGCTCATACTGCCCTATTGTCATAATGTTATAGGCAGTTTCTAATATCTTATTATCATACTTTAAAAGGACACTATAATTCTTTTTTATAAGTTCCTTAGCATCCTCCCTTGTTATTACTGCTGTTTCTTTTACCTGATTTATATTCATCTTTCTTTTAATTTCAAGTTTCACCCATTTATCATGAACATTATATATCCTAAGTCTAATTTTTTTCCTAATCTCTTCACCAGACATTTTAGAATAATAATCATCATTAAATCTTGAATCAAAATAAAGGCTCCTTATAGTGTAACCATACATTCCATTATTAGAATCTTCCTTTAAAATGTTTTTAAATACTTCATTAAACTTATAATAATCAACTTCACTTATAGCATATTTTAATTCTCTTCTATTCACAGTAACTATAAGATCACCCCCTCCAACAATTTCACCCCAATTTTACCATATGTATTATTTAATGTAAATAATTGTTGAAATATAAGAAAAAATCTTATAATCATACACAAAACAAAAAGACTCTAGAGAACATATCCCTAAAGCCTAAAAACTTATCTCTCATAAAACAAATAATACCTTCGCTTCTTTCCCTCAATAACCTTTGGATTATTATTATCCTTAAGCCAAATCCTTACCTTGTCTACAACATTTAAATTGTATTTATTTACAGTTCCACTCCAAGAACCATTACTCTCTCACACAACTTTAAAATCATCTTCACTTATTTCAAGCTTTTTAATAATTTCAGAAATATCCTGAAAAGCTGGCTTTTTTGTTTTTGAAAATACCTTAAGCATAGATGCAATTTGCTTTGTATCATAAAAATGTTCTTCTTCTAAAATTTCCATAGGAAGGTTAACCCCTGCCTTGCTATATAAAACCTTTGCAGTTAGAAGCTTAACTTTACTATCAAGACCTGCATCTTCAATAAGACCTTTAAACATAACGGTAGTCTCATAAGCTATCTTTAAACTTTCTATACTTCCAAAACCATTACCCACATCACTATTAAAATCAATATCTTCTTTAAAATCATTTTTATCCTTAACTAAAGTATAAGAACCTGTCTTTCTAATCTCAGGAATGACTTCACTAAACCTAACACCTATTGGCTTATCAGTGTATTGAAGAAAACCATATAAACCATCTTCATAAAATATAGTTATAGCTCTAGCTTTTTACTAATTACATTATTTGCCGTTACATTTAAAGTTGCGGCAAAATTTGTTAAATCATTACCCTTTAATATGTCATACTTCCTTTCTTGATTGTATCCTAAGAAATATGCTATAATTTAAAAGCAATATTCTTTGGATGTTGGTTACATTTAAAGGCATTCTTGCAAACTTTGGTCGGTGAGTAGAATGCCTTTTTTATTTTCTTTTTAAACTATTAGCTATATTAGTTATAGCTATATCATTAAATATATAAGTGCTCTTACCAGCTAGCCTCATATCATCTGAGCTAATCTTTCCACAGTCAAGCAAACTCTTAGCAAGCCTAATTAAATAAGAAGTATTTATATTTAGCTTCTCTGCAACTTCTTTTGTTATATAAACTTCATTAACATTAGACATTAAAATTCCTCCTTTCATTTCTAAGTCATATGTCATTACTATGACTTAATATAAAGTATAGATTTAAATATTTATACTATCAATGATAAATACTTTCCTATATTCCCAATAAAATATAAGTTTAATACAACTAAAAATTAATCTTTCTACTTTTAATCATATTAATGTAAATTTAGTAAATACTTTTAATAAATTAAATATATACAAATTAATTTATTTTTATATAATTATAGTATATAAAAATACAACTAAGCATAAATACTTATTTAGGAAGGACATAAAATGATAAACTTAGTTATATATATCATTGCAACTTCATTTCAAATATCTGGAACATTGCTTTTGTTGTTGAATTTTACTTCAACAAAACGCGAAAATATTATTAAACAATTTTCTACTAACTACTTAATTAATAGAGATAATAATAAAAATAAAATTGAGTATGATAAAACTAGATTAAAAGCACTCTTTAGGAATGCTTGGCTTAACAAAATTTCATTTGCATCACTTGGATTAGGTTATATTCTTGGAATATTAGGTGAACCTAATCATAATTATAAATTTTTAACTATTCTATGTATTATAATACTTGCAATAACAATAATGTCCCTATCATATCTTATAGTTGCTTGCATAATAAAATATTCTTCACAAGTAAATAAAAAATTAACTAATGATGAGCTAATCGAATTAGGCATTCAGCCTCATATTGAAAGTATATCTAATAAAGATATAGATGATATGTTTACCGAAATTTTTAAATAGAAAACAATTTCTTAACACGCTTAAATATGTGTATTAAAAAGGCTAAAAGAGTTCATCTCCCTTAGCCTAATTCCAAATTATATGCTTTTTTATTTTTTATTAACCTATAACTATTTTATTCTTTTTAATAAATTTAATCTTTAGCTGTACCAAAACTTCCATAACTATTTCATCCTTTAAAATTACTATAATCCCAAAATAAACTATAGGTGCTATTATTAGCGAAGCTAAAATAACAACAATATAATCACCTATTAGCATTTTTATAATTCCAAGTGATATTGCCATAACGCCAGTTGCAATTGTATATTTAATAAATG
Organism: uncultured Sarcina sp.; assembly: GCA_963559995.1. Classification (GTDB taxonomy): domain Bacteria; phylum Bacillota; class Clostridia; order Clostridiales; family Clostridiaceae; genus Sarcina. The sequence goes on along the minus strand of CAUWNL010000031.1, from coordinate 19,102 downwards.
AAGGATTTAAGTATTTTATATCTATAGTTTTTATTTTCACTTTTATAAAAATTCCTTCTACAATAACTAAAAAAATCTCCGTTATAACCCATGCTATAGCAGCTCCCATGTATGAGAATTTAGGTATTAAATTATGTTAAGCACTACACTTAATATAGCCGACATAAACTGTATATTAAATACTAACTTTTCTTGTTTATGTGGTAAGAGAATTTGTTGAACCTGCCACACTCCTATACATGTTACTAATGTTATTATGCTTATAACCTGTAATGAATACATTGCTGGTAAAAATTCTTGTCCACCTAAAAGCAAAGTAGCCTCTTTTGCTAAAAACATAAGTCCCATGAAACAAGGTAACCCCAATAAATAAATAAATATAATTTATTGATTTTTGAATAATTCTTTTATACTCTTCATAATTATTTTCTACTAAGTATGCTGTTCTTGGTATAAATACAGTTATTAATGAGTTTACAACATTAGTTCCTACGCCTAATAAAGTTTTACTTCTAATATAATAAGCTAAATCTCTTTGAGATATTGTTCCTAAAAAAGTTTGATTCAACTGAGTATATAAAGCAATTATTAATGTAGTCATAAAATAAATTCTTAACTCTTTTATATAATATAAAAATTTAAATTCATATATCTTTTCATCAATATACTTTTTTGTATTTAAATGGTTTAATACGTTATTAAATGACAATCCAAATATATTAATAAATGCATATACTAAATAATTTTCTCTTTCTTTTATCATAAAAAAATAAGAATTATACTTATCACTTTAAGCATTAAATTTCTAATAGCTATATATCCATATTCCTCTATACCTTGATAAAACCAATCTATAGAAAATATATTTAAAACTATAGTAATTATCATCATTGCATAAAGAGCTAGATCTTGTTTAAATATAGAAATATTTAAGATAATTAATAAGTAAACTCCTATAGCTACTATTGATAAAATTCCTTGAATCAATAGTAAATTCCAAAACGATGTTGATAACTTTTTTCTATTGTTTCTCTTTCTAGGTATCCCTCTTATTCCATACCTAGGTATTCCAAATGCTGCAAATAGGGTAAACCATGTAACTACAGATGTTGCATAGTTTACCTTTCCTATATTTTCAGCTCCAAGAACAAAGGATAAATATGGTGCAGTTACAAGGGGAAAAATCATATTAACAACAGTCAATATAAGATTGTATATATAATTTTTCTTCATAGATTTAACTTTCATAATATATCCTTTAATCTTTTTATAATCAATATTTTAAAAAATAAATAAAATAAAAATAATAATTATCCAATTACTTTGTGCAAATATATTATTAGATAATTGTTGCAGCAACTTCGTTCATAGCACTATTAGTAAAGTTATAAACTTCAGATCTTCCAATGGAACAATAATCTATTTGTTTACTTCTTACTTCTTCTAAGTTATAACAATTTCTACCATCAAATATTACCGGCTCATTCATAAGTTCAATATATTTATCTAAACCTAAATTCTTTATTTTTTCCCATTCTGTAAATATAAATATTATATCAGCATTCTTTAAAGCTTCTTCTGGAGTTTCTTTATATTCTATTTCTGTAGGAAATACTTTTTTAAAGTTTTCTACTCCAACGGGATCATAGGCTACAACTTTTGCTCCCTCATCTAAAAGTCTTCTTATATTGGGTATTGATGGAGCTTCCCTTAAATCATCTGTTTCTGGTTTAAATGTTAAGCCTAAAACTGCAACCTTCATATCTTTAAGACTTCTGAATCTTTGTTTAGCTTTTCTAAATAGCTTGTACTTTTGATTTTCATTAACTTCTATAGTTGCCTTTATAGTTTTAAGTTCATAGCCATGGTCATTTGCAAGCCAATGTAATGCTTTTGTATCCTTAGGGAAACATGAACCACCATATCCTAGTCCTGCATTTAAGAAATTATCTCCAATTCTCTTGTCATAGCTCATTCCTTTAGCTACATCCTCTACATTCGCTCCAACTAATTCACAAAAATTTGCTATTTCATTCATAAAAAAAATCTTAAGAGCTAAAAAATCATTTGAAGCATACTTTATCATCTCTGCTGATCTTCTATTTGTTATTACTATTGGTTGATTAAATGGTTCATATATACTTCTAAGTATTTTTTCTGCATTTTTTGATTCAACTGCAATAGCTATCCTGCTAGCTTTTAATGTATCTCTAACTGCTGTTCCTTGAGCTAGAAACTCTGGATTTGAAGCTACTTCTATTTTTATATTATTTACTTTATTTTCATTTAAGAAATCTTCAACCCTATCATTAGTCCCTATTGGTACTGTTGATTTAACAACAGCTAAGCAATCTTTTTCCGCATTTTCAGCTATTTGCTTACAAACTGTAAATACATAGTCTAAATTAGCTGAGCCATCTACCCTCTCAGGTGTTCCAACGCCTATAAACACAACATCTGCATCCTTATATGCATTTTTATAATCTATCGTAAAATCTAATCTTTTAGCTTTATAATTTTTCTCTAAAAGTTCATCAAGGCCTGGTTCATATATTGGTATAATTATTTACTTTTTTATTTTTTAAAGTACTTGTATTATTGAATAATAAACTTACTTTTTATGATTTTACAATAATTTATTGTAATTATAAATAATTGTAAATTTTCATTAATTTAAATAATTTCTACTTTTTAACATAAAAAAAGGGATTATATTAAAATGATATAATCCCTCTTAAGATAGATAACTTCTATATTAACTTATTTTTTTATTTTCCCTATTTATAGTTATTTTTTATAGCTTTTTATTTTCTTAATCTCTAACTTGCTCTTTTATCCCCAAAAAGTACAAAAAATGTTTTAAATATTAATGTTATATCAAGCCATAAATTTCTCTCTTCCACATATTTAATATCAAGATTCATCCATTCCTCAAAGTCTATATGATTTCTACCTGAAACTTGCCAAAAACATGTAAGACCCGGAGTAACATCTAATCTTTGCATCATCCATGGTTCAAATTGCTCTACCTCTTTTGGTAAACTTGGTCTTGGTCCTACTAAACTCATATCCCCCTTTAAAATATTTATAAGCTGTGGAAGCTCATCTATACTTGTCTTTCTTATAATTTTTCCAACTTTCGTTACCCTAGGATCATTCCTCATTTTAAACATAGGTCCTGACATTTCATTTTTATTTATTAACTCTTTTTTAAGTTCATCAGCATTATATATCATACTTCTTAGCTTATACATATTAAATTTTTTCCCTTGCTTACCAACTCTTTTTTGACAATATATAACCCTTCCCCTAGGGTCTTCTATTTTTATAGCTATAATTGCAATTAATACTATGGGACTTAAAATTATTAATCCTAAAACTGCTCCTAATATGTCGATGACTCTTTTATAAAATTCATATTTCTTAAGCTCTCTATTATCTTCTTTTAAGTTTACTTCTTTATCTTCCTTAATTTTTATTGGTTTAATTTCTAATTCAGTCATTATATTCCCCTTTTAAAAATTAAGTAAAATATATGTCCTTATCTGTTAATACTTAAATTTAATCCTTCAGTAATAACATTTTCAGCCTTTTTACTCTTTTTTTCTTTTATATCCTTATAGAAAAGCCTATAAGTTTTCTTTTTAGTTTTTACACCATTTAAAACTACTCCAATAATTTTAGCGTCTATCTTATCTAAAATACTTTTAGCATCTATAATATCTTTTCTTTTAGTTTTTTCTGCCCTAATAATCAATACTGTACCTTGAACTTTACTAGCTAATATCTGACTATCTGCAAAAGATAAGATAGGTGGTGCATCTAAAATTACATAATCATAGCTGTTTTCTAAATCACCAATTAACTCATCTATTTTTTCTGAACATAAAATTTCTGATGGACTATCTACCATATTTCCAGCAGTTATTACATGTAGCCCTTTCCCCACCTCCTTTATTACATCTTTTAATAAAACATTTCCTAATAATAAATCCGAAACTCCGCACTCATTTTCTAAATCAAAACACTTATAGATACTTGGCTTTCTTAAATTACAATCAACTAATATAGCATTTTTTCCATTTTTGGTTAATGATATTGCTAAGTTTCCCCCTATTGTAGTTTTCCCTTCACTTACTTCTGAGCTTGTTATAAGAATACTTTTTAAACTTTCGTTGTATGCCAAATATTCTAAATTTGTTCTAAGGGATGCATACATTTCTGCTTCTATAGACCTTGGATTTTTTTCTACTACAAAAATAAAAATCACCTTCTTAAATTTAATTATTTTTTTCTGCTAATGGTATAGTTCCTATTACTGAAAGCCCTAAGATTCTTTCTATTTCATCTTTATTTCTAAAAGAAGAATTAAAATATTGTATAACCATAACTACAGCTATACTTAACATAAAACCTAATAAAAACCCTATAAATGTATTTAACAGTTTATTAGGTGATACTGATTTTTGCGGTATATTAGCTTCCTCTAAAACTTTTATACTTCCATTTGGTATAAGTTCTATACACTTTGTAATAAAGCTATTCTTTATAGCATTTACAATATTACTTGCTGCGTAGGGATCTATACTTTCATACTTTATCTCAAAAACTTGAGTATCTGAACTTGCTAAAATAGTTAAATTATCTAATACATTATTAACCTCTTCAGATATTCTATTTGTAGTTAACGCAGTACTTATTAAGTCTTTGCTTCTTACTATTTCAGAATAAGTTTGCATAAGATTCTGATACATTTCTATATCGCTTCCATTATACGCAGTCTCATCATCTAAAATTTCCTTCCCTATAAATAGTTTTATTGACGACTCATATTTAGGTTTAATAACAAAAAAATTTAAACCCCCAACTAAAACTGTTACTCCTAATGTTATAGAAAGTATTACTCTCCACCATTTCTTCACTACATAAAGAGCATCCTCAATGTTTATAAATTCCTCTTTCATTTCTCCCCCTAAAATATTATTTAAATTACACTCTACTAATAATTTAAATCTATGTAGTATGTTACACTGTAGAGCATTAAAATTTATTTGTTATGTTTAAAATCTATGATATTAATTAACTAATTATTCTTATCCGTAAAAGGCTTAAATAAAAAAGGTTAGAGGATATATATTCTCTAACCTTTTTTATTATCTATTTCTCTTTCCAAGTTTTTGTATCTTCAAATATATAGTCATGTAAACTTGCAACAGTTGCCTCTTCATCAAACTGTAAGTAATAAACTCCACCTATAGTAGTTCCTTCACACTCTTCATCAAGAGGGAATCTTTCTTGTTCTACTTGTATATTTCCCATCTTTATTATGCTATTTCCAAGTCCTAATATCTTTGATGTGTCCATACTTGTTTCAACTAGTGGTAATATTTCATTTAAAAGGCTTGGCCATTCTGTTACAGATGTTTGTTTTATCTTTTCAAAAACTTGAGTTAAAACAGTTCTTTGTCTTTCTGTTCTCTTATAGTCATTTCCTTCTGTATATCTTATTCTAGTATATGCTAAAGCTTGAGTACCATTTAGATTATAAGTTCCTGGTGTTTTTATAGTTTCAGCTTTTTCATTAGTAAAGCTATTTATACTATTTACGTAGTCTGCTAAATATGGAATTTCATCTTGTGTTATAGTAACTTCAACTCCACCTAAGATATCTATAATTTTTTGAAGTCCTGAAAAATTTACACTAGCAAAGTCTTTAATATTTAAATCAAAGTTATTGTTTAAAGTCTGCATTGCAAGTTGCGCTCCACCATAGGCATAGGCATGATTTAACTTATCCTTACTTCTTCCTATAATATTTACATAGGAATCTCTCATAATGGATGTAAGTTTTACCTTATTATTGTTTTTATCAAGGGTTAATATCATTATAGAATCCGACCTTCCAACGTCCCCTTGTTCTGCATCAACTCCAAAAAGAGCTATATTTTCTATATTAGAATAGCTACTAAGCTTTTTATCTGTCTCTGGGTCTATACCTAAATCATCAGAGTCAATATCTACAGTATTTATCTTATCAAAAAAAGAATATCCATATATTGCAGCAGCTCCAATTCCACCTAAAATAATAACAAAAACCACTAAAAATCCTATAAGGATTTTATTTTTCCCCCTTTTCTTTGCCATTTTATTTTCTTCCCCCTATTTTATATTTAAATGCTATTTTTGTTTAGATCATATTTTCCTTTAGTTTTTTCTTTTCCTTAAATGTCTTTAAAACTTCTTTTATCTCTTTATTAAAAGCAATAAAATTTAAAACTATAAGTATAACTAAATAGCTAAATCCCCCAACTAGCCAATTAAATTTATTAGCTAATACTAAGAAACTAACAATCAAAGTTAAAAGATAAATAGATTCTTTTTTGGTTATAATTAAATATCCAAAATCCTTAATAGAATAGATGTACCAAGTTATAAAAGCTACAGTTGTCGCAACTGCAATAGCTTCTGGTGTTTTTGATATAAACATAGCAATTGTGTTATATATAGCTGAAATTACAACCATAAAAAACACTACCTTAACATATTTTCTTTCATTCTTTCTTGCCTTATATAAATTTACATAAAGTGCATTTATAACAATCATATAAGGATAGGCCGCAAAGGATATTGCTATTATATTAAGAGCTGGAATATACTTTTTTATCATAATAGATACAATAGCTGCAAAGGCAAAATATCCAAGACTTGCAAAGCCACCTAAAATTAAAAAGCCATTTTTAAGTTTTTTAACCTCCTCTTCATCTTCTCCCTTAGATAAATAGTTATAAAAAGTTACAGATACTGCACTAACTAAAAGATTTATTATATTTAACATTGATATTGCAAAGGAATAATAAGCAAAAGAGTCTACATCAAAAAACAACTTTATAAACCACCTATCAATGGCATAAAACATCATAACAGATAAATTCCCTAAAAGAATAAAGAATCCTACCTTAACATTTTTTAGTGCTTTTAAATCACATTTAACCTTTATACCCTTTGTGGATTTATAAAATTTATATTCTAAAAATAAGAAAGCTATTCCATAAGCTATTAAGGTTGTTATACAGTAAAGAATCTTATTTTCACTTCTAAAAATTATAGCTAAGAATATATTTAATAGAAGATATATTAAAGTATATACATAACAAACCTTAGCGTAACCTTTAAACTGGCCTGTAGCTTGATAATATAATTGATGAAAAGAATATGTGTTAACAGGAATTATACTAAGACCCATTAAAAACATTATTATATCCTTATTAATAAAAGCAAAAATTAAAAATATAGCAGTTACTATTATTTGCATAAGTAAAAATACCTTATGTTCTCCCTTAAGTTCTGCTTTATCTATTTCATTTGGACTTTTTCCACCATATTTTATATACATTCCATCTACAAAACCAAAATGTAAAAAACCTATATAGGATACGTAAAAAGCATAGGTTTTCACAAAAGAATAAGATTCCACAGATAATATAGCTGGTACAACAAAACCTATTATTATCCCTGAAATCATACTTAAAAAATTCGCAGAAAATATTCTAATAATATTATTTTTTAGACTCATAAATTCTCCTTTTAATACTATTTTTATATTACTAATTTTTTCTCTTGTAACTTATTTGAAATTATTTATACATATAATTACTTTAAAACATTTTTTTATATTATTCAACAAATATATTAAAAAAAGTTTTATTATATAATTTCATGTTAAACTTTACATAAACATGCCAAAATGTTACAATTTATGTGTTATTACGAAAGGAAGTGTAGTTAAATGGTCAATAATTCAAAAGAAAAAAATACTACTAGGAAAAAACCACGAAAAAAAATGTCTTTAGGGAAAAAATTTTTAATAGCATTTAGCCTTATTTGCCTTTTTGGCGTAAGTATTTTGGGTGGAATTTTTGCTTATTCCTATGGTTTACTTGATAAAATAGAGCAAGTAGATTTAGATGAAGATGATTTATCACTAAACACATATGTGTCTAATGATAATATTGTAAACATTGCTTTATTTGGAGTTGATGGTATGAATGGTGAAGGTGGACGATCAGACTCTATTTTAATTTTAACTATTGATAAAGTTAATAATAAATTAAAGGTAAGTTCAATAATGAGAGATGCCTATGTTAGTATTTCTAATCACGGTAAAGACAAAGTAACCCATGCCTATGCCTATGGTGGTCCTCAACTTGCTATAAAAACTTTAAACCAAAACTTTGATTTAGATATACAAGATTTTATATCTGTAAACTTTGAATCTTTCCCTGAAATAATAGATGCATTAGGTGGACTTGATATAGAAATTACTCAAGAAGAAATAAATGCTTCCATAAATATAAATAGTCACATAAGGCATTTAAATGAATTAAATGGAACAAATTCTTCATATATAACTACACCAGGACTTCAACACTTAGATGGAACACAAGCCTTAGCTTATGCAAGAATAAGATACACAGATGGTGGAGATTCTGCAAGAACCCAAAGGCAACAAATTGTTCTTAATGCTTTAATTGAAAAACTAAAAGAAACTCCGGCAAAACAATATACCACTCTTTTAAATAAGTTTTTACCTTTAGTTAAGACAAGCTTAACTTCTAATGAAATGCTAGGAGTTGCAGGTGATGTTTTAAAACTTAGTAATTCTTCTATAGAGGATAAAACTTTTCCACTTATAGAGGATACTACAGATTCTATGATTAATGGAACATACTATTTAACCTTTAATAAAGAAGATACTGTTGATAAAATTCATGAATTTATATATGAAACAGAATCACAAACTTCTTCTAATTAATATAAGTACTATTTTAGATATGTTGAAACATTAGCTTAATTTCATGAAGGGTTTCCATTATCTTCATCTAAAATAAGTGTCTTTATAATAGAAACTTAAATAGTTAAAAAGATAGCTTAATAACTTGTAAGCTATCCTTTTTATAGTTCTTTTATTATATTCTTTATATTTATTAATAAATTTCCTTAAGCTTATCTAAAATTAATATAATTTAAAATTAGTTAGTAATATTAAACTAAAGCAAGAACCTTGTTATTTTCATCAATATATTTTAATAAATTTTTTACTGTAGCTATTTTTATATTTTCATTCATATTATTAAACATTTTACTAGATTCTATTTGGAATTCCTGAACTGGATCTACTTGCTTATAGGATCTTAAATTTATACCTTGTCTTAGATATTCTAATTCTTTTATATATTCTATCCAAAAACTATCAACAGTCTCTAAAAGAACTACTCTTTCAAAATCTTTTAAATTTTCTTCATTATTATTTTTAAATGATAGATATTTTTTTATTATAATTTTTTCTATTTCTGCTGATAAATATTTTACTTTACTACTAGTTATTAAACCTTCTGTATCTTCTTCATTAAAATAAAAATTTTCATGTAAATTCTTTTTAATTTTTTCTACAGCCGATTTTGTTATTTCTTCATTTTCTGTAGAATTATCTAATAAACCTCTTACTGAATAATTTATCATATTTATTATATCTTCTTCTATGTCATCTGAGTCTAATACTCTATTTCTTTGATCATATATAACTTTTCTTTGCTTGTTTATAGCATCATCAAAACCTACTATATCTTTTCTTGCAGCAAAGCTATCACCTTCAATGGCTTTTTGTGCATTTTCTACTGATATTATAGCTGATTTATGATTTATTTCTCCATCTTCACTTCTATCTAACTTTTCCATTATCTTTTTATATTTACTAGACATATAGTTTTTAATTATGTCATCTTCTAAGGAAACATAAAATATACTCTCCCCTACATCCCCTTGCCTTCCTGATCTTCCTCTTAACTGATTATCAACACGTCTTGAATCATGTTTTTCTGTTCCAATTACTTTTAATCCACCTAAATCATAGGCTTCTTTAGTAAGTTTTATATCAGTTCCTCTTCCTGCCATATTAGTTGCTATTGTTATAGCACCCTTTTCACCAGCCCTTTCAACTATCTTAGCTTCCATTTCATGATTTTTAGCATTTAGTACATTATGAGGAATGTTTCTTCTTTTTAAAATTGCTGATATATCCTCGGACTTTTGTATGCTAGATGTTCCAACTAGTATTGGTTGCCCTGTTTTATGGGTTTTAATTATATCCTCAACTACTGCATAGTATTTGCTCTTTATATCAACATAAACCTTATCTTTATTATCTATTCTTTGTACAGGTTTATTCGTTGGAACTACTATAACATCTAGGGAATAAATATCTCTAAATTCTTTCTCTTCTGTATTTACAGTTCCACTCATTCCGCAAAGCTTATTATAAAGCCTAAAAAGGTTTTGAAGGGTTATAGTTGCCATAGTTTCTGACTCCTCTTGGATATCTACCCCCTCTTTAGCTTCTATTGCTTGATGAAGACCATCTGAAAATCTTCTTCCATCCATTACTCTTCCTGTTCCTGTATCAACTATTAAAACTTCATCATCCTTATTAACTATATAATCTATATCTTTAATCATTGTATAGTTTGCTCTCATAGCTTGTATAATGTGATGCTGAAGATTTATATTTTCTAAATCCCCGTAGTTATCTATTTTAAAGTGTTTTTCTATTTTTTCTATTCCCTTTTCAGTTAATGTAACTGCTTTTTTCTTATCATCAACTTCAAAATCTTTATCTTTCTTTAATGTTTTCACAAACTCATCTATTTCTATATAATATTCTGTAGGCTCTGTTCCCTCTCCTGATATTATAAGCGGAGTTCTAGCCTCGTCTATTAAAATTGAATCTATTTCATCTATAATTGCATAGTTTAAGCCTCTTTGTACCCTAGCCTCTTTAGACTTAACCATGTTATCCTTTAAATAATCAAAACCTATTTCGCTGTTTATTCCATAAACTATATCTCTTTTATAAACTTCCCTTCTTTCTTCATTTTTCATATCATGAAGAATTACACCAGTTGTTAGCCCTAAAAATTCATGTATTTTTCCTATTTCTTCACAGTCTCTTTTAGCTAGATATTCATTTGATGTAATTACGTGAACACCTTTTCCTGTTAAAGCATTTAAAAATGCTGGAAGTGCTGAAACTAATGTTTTTCCCTCACCAGTTTTCATTTCAGCCACTCTTCCCTGATGAAGAATAATCCCCCCAAGTAATTGAACATCATAGTGTTTCATTCCTAAAACCCTAAAAGAAGCTTCCCTAATTAAAGCAAAAGCTTCAACTAATATATCATCTAAAGCCTTTCCCTTTTGTAACTTCCCCTTTAACCCTTCTGCCATTTCCTTTAGTCTTTCGTCTGTATATTTAGACATCTCTTTATCTAAAGCTTTTATTTTTTCTACTATTGGCATTATTCTTTTTATTTCTTTTGAACTGTAATTTCCAATAAAATTATTAATTATTTTTTTCAATTTTACCCCTCTTTTATCCCTAAATCTTATTTAAAATCAATGCTGTATTAAAATCTAATAACTAAACTCCTAATATTTTCAATTATATTTTAGTATAATGTTTAACTTATAATTTCCTTCTATACTGGAATTATAACTTTTTATCTTATTATTAGCAATAATTTTATAAAAAGGATTTTAATAGTACGATAGATTTATAATTTATGTAAGTATATGGTTATATAAAATAAACATAATTATAATATTTTAAGTAAATATAGAACAAACTTAATAGTGATAGCAATGTTATTGGTTATATTTTTTCACTCAACAATAATAGTTAAAATGCTATTTAAAATTATATCAAAACAATAAAGAATAACATATTATCTTATTGATATTACTAACATATATAAATACCGTCATGTTCAATTATCTTACTTATAGAATTAAAATTAAATTTTAAGGATAAAGATAGAGATTTTTCAACATTGATTTTAGTCTAAACTTCTTACACAAAACAACACCTATATAAAAATAGCTAGTATAAGACACTTGTTTCCTAAGAACAATGCACTATATAATATAAGAGAGTAAAATAAACAGCTATATAAATAACTATCTACTTCCTATATTTCCTTTTCAACTGATTTTTATATAATCGAAAAGAAATACTATTTCTATTATAAATATAAAACCAAAAATATCTAAAGAAACATCAAATATTATATTAATAACACATGCAATATATCTTAAAAAAGTATTATCAATACTGAACAAATACTTCATGAGAAAAAAACTTATTAATAGTACAACCAATGATATCGCAAATATTAAAATATTTTTTTTAAAGATTTTCTTACTTTCATAAAACCATCCCCCTAATTATTTTTATATTTTTATCCGTTTATATATAACATATTTTGATAGTTATATATAAACGGATAAAAATATGTTAGAAAGTTATTTATTTTCTAATAAAAATAACGATTTCACCTTCTAAAATATAAGTAATGATGAAGAAGCTAAATTTAAGGTATTTTCCGTATAAAAAAAGTATTATAAAATTAATTCTAATGCTTTAATTTATTATTCATCGTCATCATCTTCTCCGTCATCCCAGCCTAAAAGTTTTTTTTCTAATTGATCATAGTCATATTCTCGCTGAGTAAAATTAGAAAATCTATTTTTGTTATTTAATGATTGTGTTGTTTGTAGAATTGTCATCTCATTTAACTTATTCTTTAAATTTTCTAATATTCCAGTTAGGTATCTAACAGGAGCTCTTAATTTATCTTGTTGGGTATCTTGAACTCTATCTTCTAATATTTTAATGGCTTTTATAAATAATTGTTCTCCGTATTCATCTTGTTTTAATTTTAATGTATTATATGCTATTTTAATTCTATAATTTAGGAGCCTTGTTTGTATCTCCTCCAGTTCATAACTATTTGGGGCCTCTATTGGTTGTTGTGTTCCAATCTTATTTTGCTCTACTAAATTATCTGACTTAGTACTAAAATTATAATGACGTGGACCATAATCTAACACATTGAAAATAATGGTATTAACTTTTCTATTCTTCTTTGTTACCTGATAAGTCACTTTCATATCCATTTTTTCTTTTATTTCCTCTATGGCCTTATCTATTACTTTAATTCTAAGGTTAGCAAAATTATTATATGATTTTACATGTTCTATTGCCAAAGTAGTTTTTAAATCGTCTAAAGAAATTTCTATTATTTTTTTTGTATTACACCAAGACCTTAGTAACTCATATAATCTTACTGAATAAAAACCATTAGCTTTCTTAGTTAATCCTAAATCAATTGGAGTATATCCTTTCTTCTGATACTGATTTAAAACTTTCACTACTTTAATATCAATATAGGCTAATATATTAAAATTCTTACTATCTATTTCTACGCTACTAAAAAGAGTGGATATAATTATTTTATTTCCATCTTTCCATTTTATAGGAACCTTACATAACTTCTCTAATGTTTTAAGAACATCTGTTAACCTATTTTCATTATTATTTTTATAAATTTCTTTAATCTCTTCGGTAGATAAGTATACAGGAATTAATATATTATCTTTATTTCCCATCTCATATAACTTTAGCTGAGTTTTTTGTAATGCTAAATTGAATATCTTGTAGTCATTAGAACCAACGTCTAAAACACTTCTTATTAATTGATTAGGCTTGAATAGTACTTGACTTCCCATAAAATCTCACTCCATACTTTCATTATTAATTATATATATTTTATCAAACCAATTTACTACTTACAACTACATTTTAGGTTGTAATTTATTTATATAAACAACTTTTTTATTTATCCCATTATACAAATTCTAAATATTTATATATTTAAATTAATAACTTATAACTAAAAAAGTAGTGTTTTTTTCTCTGTAATTTAAACTTAAAATAAAAATGACTTATAGCTGTTACAATTGAAAGTGTTTTTTTATACTCAAATCTCTTTTCAAAATGATGTGACTATTACCCTTAAGTATCATTCCATGATACCAATACATGTAAAGCAATAATAGTTACTTCTAGTTCATCTTAATTTTATTAATATTTTTTCTATGAAGTTTATGGATAATATTTTACATAGGATTCTTAATATATAGTGATTATTATAAGGTAAACTATCCATTTAATTATATTAAGTTAAACAAAGTAAACTATAATATATATAATTAGTTTTAAATGTACTAGAAAAAGTATTCTATATTATTTTAGTAAATGTTGTATGTCAACTATATTAAAAAATCTCTGTTTATTGATACTCATTTATTTAATCTTAATATTTATTTAATTTAGTACTAAAACCTCAGAGAATTACTCCTTATAATATAAGTAATACAGTATATTAAAAAATTGAACTTTTTAATATATATTATATATAATATACTTTAAGGATAATAAAGAACAAGATTGTATCAAACCTTGTTCTATTAAATACTTAATATCATTTATAATATGTTTTTCTTTTAATCATTATTAAACATACCGTTTAACTTTAATGTATTAATTAAAGATTTTTTAAATATTAAATGAAATAATATCTATATAAGGATAGTATAACTCTATTATAACCTTTAAATCATACTCTCTTAGCTTATATAGCTTTATTACATTCATAATTCTTACATAATAAAGGCCTCTTTCAGAAAAATATTTTATTTTTTGAAGGAGGAAATTTGTTTTTCTTATCTTTTTTAACATTTGAGTATTCCATATTGTTTACAATATATAGATACATACTTATTTCACATTATGATATTTTAGTAATTAAGTTAATCTAAAAAGCTTCTTTCTCTTCTACTTTATTTTCACATAACATTTTCACGGAAGAACGTTGTATAATTTCCGGATCATATAGTATATTTTTAGGATTTTTACCAGTTTCAACCGCTTCAATAATCCAATTACCAGCATCTATTCCAATAATTTCTTTAGGATGGTTCACTGATGAAAAATTTATTGCTCCTATACTACTTAACGAAGAATTATCTATTCCAACGATTGAATAGTTTTCTGGAATTTTTATTCCAATATTAGATAATTTAGAAATAAGAAGATTAGCCATTTTATCATTATAACAAACAATTCCAGTTATGTCCTCTTTTTTTTTCAAGTGAGCAACTATAATTTCTAAGATTTCAATCTCTGTTTCAGTAGTATACGTAATAATTGAATCAGAATTAATTGAAATTTCATGTTCTCCACAAGCCCTCATAAAACCTTTCATTCGATATTTCCCTTGTAAGTCATCAATTTTTGTAATTAATAACAAGTTTTTATGGTTATTGATAATTAATTCTTTTGTAGCTAAATATCCAGTTTTAACATCATCAATACAAATAAAAGAACTATCCAACTCTTCATAAACCGCATTAATCATAACCAATGGAATATTATGTTCATGTAATGTAACATAAGTTGCTAAGTTCGGATTGTATTGATTACTTTTAGTAGGTTCAACAATTAGTCCATCAACACCTAGTTCAATCATTCTTTCTAAACATTCCTTCTCTTGAACATGATCATTATTAGTACTTGCCAGAATAAGAGAGTACCCCTTGTCCTTAAGTGTTTTCTCAATTCCTCTAATAATTGATGGAAAAATATAATCAGAAATATATGTAGTTATTACTCCAATTGTTTTATTATCAGTATTTTTCCCTACTACATTTTCTTTATATTTATCTTCAACATAAGTTCCTGAACCTTTTTCTCTTCTAAGATAACCCTCATTTACTAACACTGAAATCGCCTGTCTTACAGTATGGCGGCTTACAGCGTATATTTCTTGTAATTGAATTTCAGTAGGAATAACACTTCCTTTTGAAAATTCTTGTGAAAGAATTTTTTTACGAATTTCATCTGCAATACTTTGGTACTTTGATTTCATAGAACTATCTCCCTCTATTAAGTTTTTACTTCAATCAAATACTTTTAGTTTTTCATATTAAAATTTACACTATCTAAGCTTAAATTATAGATACATTATACCATATTTAAACTAGGAAAATTATATTTGTATAAATCATACAAACGAAAAGCTTTCCATACAGTAGCGATTAATAATCACTACTGTATGGAAAGCAACTAAAAACTATTCTAAATATTTTCTTATTTTTCTTTTAAAGCTCTTTGTTCAATTTCTTCAAGTGTACGTCCTCGTGTTTCTGGAACAAAAAACTGAATGAAAAGTACTCCCAAGAAACAAATTATACCAAATATAGCAAATACAGCTTCTTGACTCATAGATGCAGTCATAATTGGGAAAAGTAATCCAACTAAGAAAGAACCAATCCAATTAAAAGAAGATGCTAATCCTGCAGCTCGTCCACGAATAACTAATGGGAATATTTCTCCAACAAGTACCCAAGTTAATGGTGCCCAAGTACAAGAATATAATGCTACATAAATACATAAGAAAACAACAATCATCATAGGGTTAGCATGAGGAAGTATGCTATTAATTATAGCTGGTAAGACAAATGATAATCCCATAATTAATCCACCAAAACGCAATAAAGTACGACGATTAAACTTATCAGCAATTACCATAAAGAATATGGCACCTGCAACAAGAATAACACCTTGAATAACTGGCCACATTAAATCATTAGTTGCTGCATGTCCGGTTGCTTTTTGAACAATTAACGGAATATAGTAAAAAATTGCATTTGCACCCTGGAATTGTTGAAATGCAGCTACACCCAGTCCTGCAACAACTAAGTAACGGTATTTACCAGTAAATAAAGTACCCCAAGAAGTATTACGTATTGCTGAAGATTCTTCTTGACTAGTTTGTTGAACTTGTTTTAATTCATCATCAATTTCATTAGGTTTTCTAATAAAGCTAAGAACTTTTCTAGCCTTATCAATTTGACCAGTTTTAATTAAAAAACGTGGGGATTCAGGAAGCGCTAATACTCCAAAGAAAAGAATAATTGCTGGAATAGCAGCAGCTCCAAGCATTGCTCGCCATGCAAAATCTGGGCTTAATCCTCTTAAAAAATAGTCCATAATATAAGAAATAAGCATTCCACAAACAATCATAAGTTGGTTAATTCCTGAAAGACGTCCACGAATATGTGCAGGCGACATTTCTGACATATAAGAAGGAACCAACGCAGATGCTGCACCAACGGCAAGTCCAAGTCCAATACGAACAATAATTAAATAATACTGTCCATCATTAGGAGCTAGAGAAGATAGTATTGAGCCAATTACGAAAATAACTGCAGCAATCAAAATTACTTTTCTACGACCAAGTTTATCTGAAAGTAATCCAGCTAATGCACCACCAAAGATAGCTCCAAACATAACAGAAGAAGTAATCCATCCAATAGTAAACGCGGCACTAGATAGATGCCAATCTAATTCTAAAAAAGGTAGTGCACCTGTCATTACACCTATGTCATAGCCAAATAGAATCCCTCCAAAGGCACCAAAAAAATAAATAAATGGCGCAGAAATTTTTTTATCAGATTTCATTTTTAAATTTCTCCTTTCTCCTTTTATTTTAAGATACATTCATACATTAATATGTAAACATTTTTAAAGATTAGATTATAGTATTTTGTACGTACATTATTAAGCGTGAATAGTTACCATAAATATATTTTTGATGTTGTAAACTTTTTCACTGATTAAATTATAGTATTTTTGTACGTACATTGTCAAGAGTGAATAGTTATCTATAGTATATTTTTATATTGTAATATTTTTACAAATAGATTATAGTATTTTATACGTATATAAAGAAGATGTAATTGAAAGCACTGATTATACTTTGTTAGGATGTTGCTTTCATCTTAGATATAGTGAGCTTAATTCCATCTTTTCTATTTTAAAATTTATTTAGTAGTATAGGAATAGATGGATTTGGAGCAATTGCATATCTTTTAACTAATGTGCATCCTGATTTTAAAGGTAAAAACACTAAAAAATAATCTTCTATGTATTAAATTAAGCATAAAAAGGATTCAGCTTAATTAAATTTAATAGATTAATACATGAATTCATTTATCATTAAATTTTCTGTTTTAATTATTTGCCTTGAATATACTTATAATATTTAAAGAATTTACAGGTATATACTAAGTTCATCTATATGTATTGAAAAAACTTCTATCTTAATTTTTTTGTTAAAGTATATATTATTTTACTGATAATTAAATATTTTATGTACACAAGTTTTTAAGAATGTATACAAACTTAAGTTTTATAAATAGTCAATTTAGTATGGTATACTTATATAATGAAATATGTAAATGATGGAGGGTTATTTTATATGGGGAACGCAACAAGAGCATTAAGTAAAGAAGAGTTCGTTTTAATTATAAAAACTTTAAGAACTGGATTTAAATATTTAAATAAAATGGGAAATGAGAAATTATTTAAATCTAATAATAGAATTGCCACTATATTACTTATACAAGCTAATTTAGGACTTAGAATAGGTGACTTATTAAAATTAAGACTAAATAATATTATACAAGATGGAGAACGTTATAGATTAGATCTAGTAGAACAGAAAACTAATAAAAGAAGAATATTTACAGTTCCTTTAGAAATTTATAACTACATAAAGCTTTATTGCTATGAAAATAGTATAAGTCCTACTGCTCAAATTTTCCCTATAGGAGAGAGAGCTGTTCAGAAGCAGCTTAAAATAGTTGCTGATTATTTAGGTCTTGCTAATGTTAGTACTCATAGCTTTAGGAAATATTTTGCTACTCAAGTATATATAAATAATAATTATGATATTATGTTAGTTAAAGAGTTACTACAGCATAGCAGTGTAAGGACTACTCAAAGATATATCACAATGAACAGAGAAACAGTGGAAAAAGCTTTAAGGGAGCATGTATACATCATTTAAAATATTAAAATGATAAGATAAATATAACATGATACAAAGTACCTTTATTATTGGGCTAAGCTTTATAAGAGCTAATTAAAAGAAGATAACTAAAAGAAAAATAGATATAGTAAATATTGATATAAAAATTATTATAAGTGCAAAAATTTATACTTAAATAAAATGAATAAAATTAAAGAGTTATCATAACCTAAAAAATAATATAAAAAATAAATTTCTTTTCTCTCCTATACTTAGGTGCAAAAAGGTTATGTCAATAGAATTGTGTAAACTTTAAATAATTTTTGGATATATTA
>CAUWNL010000030.1:0-32808 GCA_963559995.1 uncultured Sarcina sp. | reverse complement strand
CAAGCTCTCCTTCGTCTAAAAGTTTCTCCATTTCATCTATGTACTTCCAGTTTTGTTTTCCACAAACTTTAAAGTGAGAGAAGTGGATTTTAACTCCTGATCTTCTTCCAATCTCTATAATTTCTTTCATAGAATCTACGATTGTATCAGCTTCACTTCTTTGATGAACTACAAAAACTCCATCATATTTAGCCACAACTTTGCACATTTCTATTAATTCATCTGTTTTTGAATATGCACATGGAATATATATAAGTCCACTTGATAAACCAAATGCTCCAGCTTTCATTTCTCTTTCTGTAATTTCACACATCTTTTGGATTTGCTCTTTAGTGGCTGGTGCATCAACTAACCCCATAGCTTCCATTCTTATATTACCGTGGGGAACTAAGTAGCTCTCATTAAGACCAACACCTTTATTTTCCATGATTTTTAAATAATTATCAGTAGTTTCATACTCCCAATTTATTTCATCACTTTCACCATCTAATCCAGCAAGATTTTTTCTCCAAGGACTTATAAACTCCTTAGGTAGCGGTGCCATAGATATACCATCTTGTCCTAAAACTTCTGTTGTTATCCCTTGTCTTATCTTTACTTCATTATATGGATTAACAAGCATAACTAAATCTGAATGGCTGTGTGTATCCACAAAACCTGGACAAACTACTCTGCCCTTTGCATCTATAACCTTATCAACTTTTTCATCTATATGTTCAGATATTTTTGCAATTTTATCATCTTCAATTAAAAGTTCTGATTTAAATGGTTTGTTTAGAAGACCATCTACTATTAATCCATTTTTAATTAATATTTTCATAGAATCATCTCCTAAATTATTTATTGTATACTGATTTTAATATTCCGTAGTATCCCTCTACACCTTTTTCTAATTGGCTAACTTCTATATATTCATCTATTGTATGAGCTAAATTTTCTTTTGATGGACCAAATCCTATTGTTTTAATTCCAGCTTCCCCTGCATAATGAGAACCATTTGTACAGAAAGAATACTCTGTTATTTCTGGGTTTAATCCTGCTTCTTTTAATCCTTTATATGCAGCTTGTACAAATTCATCATTTTCATCATATAGCCATCCTGGGAAAAATCTCTCTGCTTCTATTATTTCGCCTGTATAGCAAGTTTCTTTTCCTTTAGCGTAAGAAACTTTAACTTTCATTTCTGGATCTTGTTTCATTAATTCAGCAAGTAATTTTTCAATAGGTTCTAATACTGACTCTTTTGTTTCTCCAACTAAAAGTCTTCTATCAAAAGTTGCTTTGCAATAATCTGGAACTACTGATGCTCCTGGATATGGTGAAGATTTAATATCTGTTAATACTAATATTCCTTTTCCTAGTTTAGGTTGAACCTTTGGTTCTAATTTTTGAACTGCTTCAATAACTTTTGACATCTTATAAACAGCGTTTATACCTTTTTCTGGATTAGCTGAGTGAGCAGGTTTACCGAAGGTTTCTATAACTATTTCTGCTCTTCCTCTTTGTCCTATTTTAAGATTTAATTCTGAAGATTCACCAATTACAACATAATCTGGTTTAACATTTTTACTTATTTCTCTAGCAGATACACCTTCAAATATTTCTTCGTGAACAACCCCTGCAACATATATATCTCCTTCAAAATCTTTGTTAGTATCTTTGGCAAAATATGATGTAGCAGCTATCATGGCACTTACTTGTCCCTTCATATCTGAAGTTCCTCTACCATAGATTTTTCCATCAACTATTTCTCCTGCGAAAGGGTTATGACTCCATTGTGATTCTACCACTGGAACTGTATCTATATGTCCATCAAATAGTATTTTTTTACCTGGTCTATTTCCTTTAATATGTCCAATTACATTACCATATCTATCTATTTGAACATCATCAAATCCCATTTTTTCCATTCTGTTTTTTATAGCTGACACAACACCTTTTTCTTGTCCTGACACACTATAATGACTTATTAATTCTCTACAAATACTAATTACTTTGTTTCTTCTTTCTTCACTTAACATAACATACTCCTCCTAAACTATGTATTTTAATATTATATATTTTTAAAATTCATACTACTTATCGTACTCTGTTATTAACCCATTCCAAACTATTTCCTTATACTTAGCAGGATCTGTATCTCCTTCAGTACTAAATACTAAAACTTCTGAATTTTCATCTAATTTAAGTTGTGCTTTTAAATCAGCTAATTCAGGATTTGTCATTATTTCAAATAATGTACCAGTTGTAACTGCTCCTGATTCTCCTGAAATTACTTGCTTATCCCCTTTAATTGGTGCTCCAAGTATTCTCATACCTTTAGTTGATACCCAGTCAGGACATGACATAAAACATGAGCTAAAGTTCTTAAGAACCTCAAATCCTAATATATTAGGTTCTCCACAAGCAAGACCTGCCATAACTGTAGCCATATCACCACCAACAAATCTTGGTTTACCATCATTAGCTATTGCTGATTTATAATAGCAGTCAGCTAAATCTGATTCAACAACTACTGTTATTGGACAATTTTCTTTAAATTCACTAGCAAATATACCTTGTATTCCACCTGCTAATGATCCAACACCTGCTTGTATAAATATATGAGTTGGCCTTTTAACTCCATAGCCATCTAATTGTTCCATAGCTTCTAAAGCCATAGTTCCATAACCTTGCATTATATTAGTAGGAATATCTATATATCCTTCCCAAGCTGTATCTTGGACCATTACACCATCATTTTCTTCAGCCATTTTATTTGCTAATCTAACAGCATCATCATAGTTTAAATCAGTTATTGAAGCTTCAGCACCCTCTGCTTTTATATTATTAAGTCTTGTTAAAGATGAGCCCTTTGGCATTAAAACAACTGCCTTTTGATTTAATTTATTAGCAGTCCATGCAACTCCTCTTCCATGGTTTCCATCTGTAGCTGTATAAAAAGTTACATCTCCTAACTTTTCTTTAACTTCCTTTGATATTAATTGTTTATATGTTAATTCTTCATTTTCTTTTCCTAATCTTCTAGCTAAGTATCTAGCCATACAATAGGATCCACCTAACACTTTAAAAGCATTTAATCCAAATCTATAAGATTCATCCTTAACATAAAAACCTTTAATCCCCATATGTTTTGCTAAATTATCTAATTTAACTAAAGGTGTTTCTTTATATCCATCTATGCTTTCATGAAATCTTTTAGCTTTATTAATCTCTTCCTTTGATAAATAAGATATTGAAGCTTCTTTATCTCCTGGAATCATGGTATTTAATTTCCACTTAATCTTATCCATATATAACTCTCCTTTTAGAAATCTTATGTATTTTTCATATATTAATATATATAGCAATTTTCTAGCCAACTTTTTTTAACACAATAGTAATTTTTAAATAAATAAAAGGCATTTTTTATGGATATAGATTATAAATTCATCTATTTTTTGAGTTGTTTTATAATAAATTATTAATTTGGTAATTTATTATCAATATGATAATAGTATAATTTTCTTATTTTCTAGCATATTATTGTAAAATTATTATTTTGATATTGTTTTATGTTTATTTCTCTATTTTTAACTTTAAATTAGTTTTAAATAAAAAAATTAGATGAAAATCATCTAATTTTTTTATTTAAAACTAATTTTTTCTCTATCTAGCTTTCTATATAGAGTTGCTATTCCTATTCCTAATTTATCAGATATAATTTTTTTAGCTTTTAAATCTGATCCATACTTCTCTAACATCATATCTATATAACGCTTCTCTAATTCATTTAAGGTTAACTCTTCTGATAAAAAGTCTGCTATTTCAGGAGATTTACTATAGTTACATACTGCATCTGGTAAAAATTTTTCAGTAATTATTCTTTCTTCCTTAGAAATATTAATCATATACTCAACACAGTTTTCCAATTCTCTTATATTTCCTGGCCAATTATAATTTCTAATCCTTTTAATTACTTCATTATCTATAGGCTTTTTCTCTATATTTAATTCCTTATTATATTTATTAATAAACTTATTCATTAAAAGTTCAATATCAGATTCTCGATCTCGTAAAGGAGGTATTTCTATAGGGATAACATTTAACCTATAATATAAATCTTCTCTAAACTTCTTTTCCTCAACTAACTTTTTTAAATTCTTATTTGTTGCTGCAATTATCCTTATATCCAAATCTATTACATTATTTGAACCTATTCTTATACATCTTCTATCTTGAATAACTCTTAATATTTTAGCCTGTAAATGAATAGACATATCTCCTATTTCATCTAAAAAAATAACTCCTTTATTTGCAAGTTCAAACTTTCCTATTCTTCCTTGTGTGTTAGCACCACTAAAAGCACCTTTTGCATATCCAAAAAGCTCGCTTTCTAGTAATGTCTCTGGTATAGCTGCGCAATTAATGGCTATAAAAGGCTTATCACGCCTATCACTTGATTCATGAATTGCTCTTGCTAAAAGGTCCTTTCCTGTCCCACTTTCCCCTGTTATTAAAACTGTTGATTTAGACTCTGCTATTCTTTTTACTTTTTTCTTTACTTCCACCATAACTTTAGAGTTCCCTATTAATCTATCTACACCCTGTAAGTTTTTAATTTCTTCTTTATGTACTATTTCTATCCCCTTATTATCTTCAAATATAAATAAATTTTTATATTTGCCAATATTAATAGATATTTGTTTACCTTTATTTTTATATTTATCTAAATCAAAATATTTTCCTTTTAATGTTGTTATACCTTCATTTATATCTTTATTATCATTAATTAGTAAGTATTTTATAGCACTTTCGTTTAAATCAAATATTTTATTCTCATCACTTAAAACAATAACTCCTACATTTAGATTCGTTATAAATCTATCTAATATTAATAAAAAATCACTTTCATTTTTTACCTTAAACTCTTCATAAACCTTAGAGCTTATAAGCTCTGATATATTATCTAAAAATCTTAAATTTTCCTCCACATTTTGTAAAATTATATTTTTTTGAGTTTGATCTAAGCAAACAAGACCTATTACCCCTATTATTCTCTCATTATAAAATATTGGAGTAGCTATCTCTAAAACCTCTTTACAACTACCTCTTAACTTACACCCTTTACAACACTCATCTTTTATAGGCTCTAATATTATTCTATGTTCCCCAGTTTTAATAACATTTTTATAAGACATACCTTCACATTGCCTATTTATCTCAGAACTATAAATTCCAGTACCTGCAATTCTAAGCAAATTATTATCAACAATTTCTATATCAATATTTAAAACATCTGATATAACATTTGCGTACTTTATAACATAAGTTTGTATTTGTTTTAACAAAGAAAATTCTGATCTACTTTTCATAAACAAACCTACCTTTTCTAAATTTATTAATTGGATGTTCTTATTTTATTCACAATTACATTATAATATTTTTATTAATACCATGTCTAATAGCAATAATTAATAATAACTTAATCTGCTATTAGTAAAAGTATTATTTTGCATGTTTTTTCATAACATTTTCATATAATATAAAAGGATTAAATATATATTTAGAAGCAATCAAATTACTATTTATACTAAAATGGTAGTAATATAACATTTACTACCATTTTTATGCTAATTTTTTTCTATTTTAACCTTACTTCCCCCCATACCTGACTCTGCTGGCGTTACAATAAGTTTTACAGGTACTCTATTCTTAATAGATTCAACATGACTTATTATTCCTATTTTCAATTTTTCATGATGAATTCTCTCTAAAGAGCTTATAACAGTTTCTAATAAATCATCATCTAAAGTTCCAAAACCTTCATCCAAAAAGAAAAGCTCTAGAGGTGCCGTTTTTTTAAGTTGAAGCCCTGTAGATAATGATAATGCCAACGCTAAAGATGTTAAAAATGTTTCTCCTCCAGATAAAGTTGATACTTCCCTTATAGAACCTCCATTTTTAAAATCTCTTATTATAAACTTCCCATCTTTATTTACTTCTAAGGAATAAGCACCACTTGTTATTTCTTTAAGTCTTTTAGAAGCCTCTAAAGCTACATATTTAAGCCTTTCTGTAGCCACATAATCAACAAATTTTTTTCCACTAAATAATCTTTTTAAATCATTTATCATGTTCTCATTATCTTCTATCTTCTTTTTCTTATTAATTATTTCTTTAAACCTTTCTATCTTATCTTTTAAAATATTAATTTCTTGCTTTAATATTAAATTAATATTTTTTAAAGAATCTAATTCACACTGTATTTCTTCTTTATTGCTCTTTATCCTCTCAAAATCTTCTTTAGTAATATTTCTATTGTTTAACTTTTTTAGCACACTATTTATATTTATCCATAATACTTTTATTTTTTCCTCATAGTTTTCTACACAAATTTTTAAACTCTCTAAAATATGCCTTTCCTTTAAAAACTCCTTAACTTCTTCTATATTTACAAATTTTTCTTCTTTTAAGCTATTTTCTAACTCCTGTTTACTTAATTTTTCTTTATCCTTTAAAACTTTAACATTTAAATTTTCTTTACTTAGCTTATTATTAATTTTTTCAAACTCCTCTTCCATATAAGCTTTTTGTTTATTATATCTATTAAAATATTCATCTATGCTTTTTATTTCCGTATTGGTGTCTGCTAAAGCCTTTTCTAAATTTTTTAAATCTCCTAAAATCTTAAATTCTTGTTGCAAATTATCTACTATATTCTTTCTTTGATTTTCTTTTTCTCTTAAAGATGACTCTTTGCTAGTTAAATCATTAACTAATACTTCCTTTTCTCTATTTCTTATATCTCTTTCTTCTTCTTTATCTTCCTTAATATATCTTTTATCTTTTATCTTTCTTTCTACTTCTTCTCTTTTATTTTCTTTTCTTATTAACTCTTCATATTTTTCATTAAAGTTAACTATTCTTAATGAAGTTCTTTTTTCTTCTATACTATTTTTTAAAAAGCTAAACTTTTCTAAATCTTCTTCTGTCTTCTTTACTTTTTTATTCAAATCCATCTCATAATTTTTTAAATTTGCATCTAATATTCTTATATCCCCATCTAAATCTCTATGTGTATCTCTCATAAAATTTAATTTACCTTCTAAATCTATCTTCTTTCTCTTATACTCTTCTATACTTTCTTCTAAATTTTTAATTTCTTCTTCTAATTTATAAATTTTATTCTCCTTAAACTCTTCTCCTAAGGACCTAATTTCATTCTCAAAATCTTTAATCTTATTACTTTTAACCTCTAATCTTTCCTCTAATTTTGCTATTTCTTTTTCTTTCTCAAGTAACAAATCTTTATTTTTTGAAAGATTAGTACTTTTATCCTTTAATAAATCTAAATCTAATATCTTAACATTTTCTCTATTGTGATGAGTTGAACCACAAACAGGACATATATCACCGCTTTTTAATTTTTCCCTAACCTTTAATGCTAAAGATTCAGTTTCAAGACCATCTATCTCTTTTTCTAATAAATTAATAGTATTAGTTATATTACTTTTTTCTTTCCTTAATTTATCTAAGCTTTCCTTTATCTTTAAAATATCACTATTATTTAAATCTATTTTTTCTTTATACGAATCAAACTTCTTTTTATTTTCCTTCATATTTTGTAATAAAATTTTCTTGCTTAATAAATCTTCATCTTTTTCTGGATAATTTATTTCTAATATCTCTAACAACTTCTCATATTTCTTTAATTTTTCTAAGTTTTTATCCCTATCTCTTTCTAAGTTCCTTTTATTTCCTTCATATAATCTTATATTATCTTGTAAAACTTCTATATCTCTTGAAGATTCATCAATGCAGTTACTTACATATATATAATCTTTTTCAAGCCTTATTGCATCTTCAATTTCTTTTTTTAAGTTTCTATCAACTTTTAAAAGATCATATTCCTCCTCTAAAACTTTTATATCTAATTTTATACCTCTTACTGCTTCTTGTATTTTATCTACTTCATTTATCTTTTTTTGTTTATTTATTTTAAGAAGTCTAATAATCTCAGTTAATTTAACTATTTCCTCTTCTAAAGCTATTAAAACTTTTCTATTTTCTATTTCTCTATCTAATCTTTCAGCCTTTATATTTAATCTTGGTACAGTATCTTGCTTCTTTTCTAAAAACTCATTATAAACTTTTAAAATATTATCTTTTTTATTTTTTATATCTTTAAATTTAATTTCATAACCTTCTAAATTCTTACTAGCTTCAGTTAGCTCCTTTAAAACTTTATTATAATTTTCTATAAACTTTAATACTTTTAATGATTTTTCTATATTATCTATTTTAACTCTTTTATTTTTAATATCTTCTTCTTGCATAACTGTTATATTTTTTTCATTTATATAGCCTTCTAGTTCACTTTTTAATTGGAAAACTTCCTTTGCTTCTTCATAACTTTTATTTATACCTAAAAGCTCCAAACTTTTTTTATTTATATATTTCTCATTATTATCAAATTCATTTTCTTTAACTTTTAAATCATCTATATTAATAGTCTCATAGCCACTTAATTGTCCTTTTATAACATCTAACTCTTTTTCTATAATTTTGCCCTTTGCAAATAATTTCTTTTCTAAATTTTCACCATACTCTTCAAGATTAAAAAGTCTTTCTAGCATTTCTCTTTTATCTTTACCACTTATTTTTAAAAACTCACTAAAGCTTCCTTGAGGAAGAACCACTGTTTTTGTAAAATCATTTAAGCTAAGACCAATAATATTTTCGCATGTTTTTGTAACTTCCTTCACAGACTCTGCTAAAATTATAGGTTTTATTGTTATATCTAAAACTTTACACTTTCCACTTTTAGGTCTTCCAGTTTTTTTATCAGTTTTAAATTCTCTTTCAACTCTATAAACCTTAGTTTTTCCATCTGATATTGAAAACTCAAAACTTACATTTAGGCTGTTACAATTTACATTTATATAATTTGTACTCTTTCTTGGTAAATCCCCATAAAGGGCTAAAGTTATTCCATCTAATATAGTAGATTTTCCACTTCCAGTAGGTCCAAATATTCCAAAAAAACCTCTCTCACAAAGCTTATTAAAATCTATTTCCTGTTCATCTATGAAACTATTTAATCCTTTTATTTTAAGCTTAATTGGTCTCATCCTTTTCTTCCCCCTGTTCATAAACTAAAGCTAAAAGAAAATCTATTATCTTTTTATCGGGCTCTCCCACTCTTTCTTTTTTATAAAAATCAACAAACAACTCCTCAAAGCTTTTTTCTTCTAAACTAATAGCACTTTCTTCATTGTCATAGGTATTTTCTAGAATTGGTGTTATTTCTAATATATCTTTCTTTAAATTTTTTAATTTTTTTATCTCATCTTCTCTCATGTATCTATCTACTTTTATCTCCAAATAAACCCAACAATTTCTGTTCTTATTTTCTTCACATTTTAAAAGTGCATCCTCAAAACTTTCACATTTCCAAATCTCTATTGGCTTATAAACCTTAAAATAAATTTCCTTTATTTTAGCCTCCTCTTTTGCCTTAACATCTACAATAAAACATTTTTTATTATAAGAAATTTCTTTTTTATTGTAATGAAGTGGTGAACCTGAATATCTCGCTTTTTTATTTGTTCCTGGAACTATCTGTGGTTTATGAACATGTCCTAAAGCAATATATTGAGCTTCCTTTGGAAAACAATCGCCATTTACTATATAACTTCCACCAAGTTGAATACTTCTTTCAGAGCCTCCTTCTTCACTTCCCATAGCATAAAGATGAGAAACTACTAAGTTTATTGTGTCTTCTCTATAATTTTCTTTAAGGAAATCAAAAAGAGAATATACCCTATCACTATAAGACTTTAATCTTTCTTCATCACTATCCATATCCTTATATAAAACTTCATTTAACCTTTTTTCACTTAAATAAGGAACAGTTAAAATAATAGCCTTCTCTCTATTTATACAAACCTCAACAAAACCTTCACCAGAGTTTATAACCTCATGTTTACCATAGTCCCCTGTATCAATTATAGCTCTTAAAGTTCCAACCATTATAATTCCATGTTCTCTAGCTAAAGGTGCTGATGCTACAAGCCTTTCTGGATTATCATGATTTCCTGCTATAATTAAAATTAATCTCTCACCATCTTTAGATATTCTTTTTAAAGTATTATAAAATATCTTCTCAGCAACAGCAGGTGGATTACTAGAATCGTAAATGTCCCCTGCAATAATAACTAAATCTATATTATTTTCTTCAACAATTTTTACAAAATCATTTAAAAACTCTATTTGTTCATCTATTCTACTTCTCTTTTCTAAACTCTTTCCTAAATGCCAATCACCTGTGTGTAATATCCTCAAAAATCTTCCCCCCAAATCATTTTTATTCTTTATATCGATTAAAGTTTATTTCTAGGCAAATATAATTTCTATATTTCAAATTCATTTTACCTTTTATTTGATATTATAACATCTCATTATATTTTTAAATATTTATATCTGTATAATTTAAAATTTGTAAATTATTTATAAAATATTAATATTATTGTATACTATAAGTATCCTTGTAATCCATAAAATTGGAGGTATTTTATGTACGAATATAAATTTGTAGAAGTTCCTATAGGTAGATCACTTATAGGTAAAACTATACATCCTTTGAAACTTGTAAAGAAATTATTATAAGTGAATCCAAAAATGGTTGGAGATTAAAACAAATTATTACACCGGTTAATGAAAAAACAGACTCATATATTCCTCTTTGTTATCAAATTATTTTTGAAAAAGAAGTTCACTAAAATTTATACTTAAACAAATTAATATAATTATATTGAGTGATTATTAAGCGTTTAAAATGATTTTATCTTAGATATGTCAGAATCATAAAAAATATAGGGAAATCCATAACTTAAGAATTTATAAGAAAATAAAAAACTAAGGATTCCTAATCCTTAGTTTTTTATTTTCTTATAATCTCTCTCTCCTTCTTGTAGCTTCCTTAAATATTTCTTTAAGAACTTCATCATCATCATTTAACAAGCAATTCTTTAATTTTAAAAGTTCTTTTTCAAAGTTTTCTATTCTTGTTAATAAGTTTTCCTTATTTCCTAAAAATAATTCTGACCACAAATCCTCATTTATATTAGCAATTCTAGTTAACTCTCTATAACTATCTCCAATAAAATTTCCAGTATCAAAGGCCAAATCATCACTATTTATTAAAGAAACTGCAAGAACATGAGGAAGCTGACTTGTAAATGATATTATAAAATCATGCTCCTTTGGTGAAATTCGACTTACATTTGAAAACCCCATATCATATGCTAAATCCTCAACAACTTTAATATGCCTTTCTTTATTTTTTCCCGTTGGAGTTATTATAAAGTTAGCCTTTTCAAAAACATTAGAACTTGCATAATCAATACCTCTCTTTTCTCTTCCTGCCATTGGATGGCCAAAAATAAAATCTACATGGTTTGGAAGAATATCTTCTAACTCTGAAATAAGCTTTTCCTTTATTCCAGTAACATCAGTTATTATAAGTTCTTCTCCAAAATAGCTTTTATAGACTTCTATAAATTCTTTTATTTTTGTTGGATATATACTAACAATTAACATATCACTTTTTGAAACTAAATCCTTTGAATCTATGCTATTATACATAAATCCTTCTTTTATTATGTTCATATCTTTCGCTTTTCTTAATGTCTTATAATCTATATCAATCCCATACACATCTACATTCTTATTTTTAAGAGCTAAGCAATAAGACCCTCCAACTACTCCAAGCCCTACTACAGTAACTATCATAATATCTCTCCCTTTCCTTACTTATTTTCCAAATATCTCTTTATAAGGTCAATTACTTTTTTATTATCTATCTCCTTCCCTATACTTATTCTTAAGTATTTAGGAATCCCAATCTTTGTTCCCTCTCTTACTAAATAGCCATTATCAAGAAAATATGCTGCTATTTTCTCTTCCTTATCTCCTACATAAGCCAATATAAAATTCCCATGGGATTCTACTGAATTTATTCCTATTTTCTTCAATTCATTTATTATAAACTCTCTTTGAGAAGCATTAAATTCTTTTACTTCTTTTAAGAATTCTCTATCTTTAATAGCCTCAATGGCAGCAACTTGGGCAAAAGCATTTACGTCAAAAGGATTAATAACTCTCTCTATACAATCCACTAATTTTTCATGGGCTATTCCATACCCAACTCTTAAAGATGCAAGACCATAAGCCTTTGAGAAAGTTCTTAAAATTATAATATTTTTATACTTTTTCATAAGATTTATAGAATCAGGATAATTTTCATCTATAACAAATTCACCATAAGCTTCATCTATAACAACATATATACTTTGTGGAATTCTCTCTAAAAAGTTTTCTAATTCTTTATGAATAAATATAGTTCCCGTTGGATTATTAGGATTACAAAGCCATATTATCTTTGTCTTATCTGTAACTGCACTTATTACATCATTTAAATCTATCTTAAAATTTTTTAGTGAAACCCTTATAGGTTTAGCTCCTCTAAGTTTTATACATGTTTCATACCTTGGAAAGGTTAAATCATAAACTATGCTTTCATCATCTTTTTCTAAAATAGTATCACATATTATTTTTAATAAAGAATCAGAACCTGTACCACAAAAAATCTCACTATCTTTAATACTCCAAAGTTTTGATATTTCATTTTTTAAATAAAAGCTTGCTGAATCTGGATATCTATTTGGTTTTTCTAAAACTTTTTTTAATGCTATCTTAACTTTTTCTGAACATCCTAATGGATTTTCATTAGATGCCATGTTTATTACACTAAGTTCATTATTTCTCCCTCTAACTTTACCTATAGGTTTTCCTGGTATATATTTTTCTACTGTTAAAATCTCATCCCTTACTTTAAAATCCATAAATTCTCTCCTTGTTAATGCTAATTAATTCACTCTATAACTTGAATATTAAATTCTTGTAGCTTAACCTTATAGCTCATGTTATATTAAACTATAATATTATATTTTAATTTTAATATTCCTTTTATTTACTATATGAATTAAATTAATCTTAACTTTTAAAATCATTAATATTAAAAATATAGCTAATTTTAAAAATAATGGAATTCAAATTTAAACATTTACATAAAATTTAATATTTTTTATTTAGAACAAATTTAATACTTTTTCATATAATAGTATTAAAAAGTAGTCCAACGCTTATGTTTATACGTTGAGCTACTTTTATTTTTTAATACAATACTTCTCTAAATATCCATATCTATAACTTAAATCTTCTAATTTCTAGCTAATTTAAAGTATTCATAACAGAAAATCGTTTCCAAAAGATTTAATTTATTTTCAACAGCCTTTATTATTGAACCACTTTTAAAATTATTTTTCACATGAAATTGTGTTTCTATATATTGTTTTCCATACATTGTTAATGATGAAGCTTTTCCTACAGATTCTAATCCTGTTTTAAAACTCTTAATTTTTATATTTTTACAAATAACTTCTGAACTTTCAACCTTAATAGCTGAATTTTTGCATTCAGTTCCTTTTATATATACTCTATTAAGTTCTATTCCAAATGAATCCATAACTTTAATTCCACTATTACCATTTGCATCAATACTAACATTAATAAGTTTTGTGTTATTTCCTGATATGGTTATTATATCTAAATTTCTAGCCTTAAGCCAATTTGAATTAACTTTTATATTTACATTCCTTAATGTTATACCATTTCCTTGCAATACTAATAGGTTCTTGTTAGTATAATCTATATGTTCTTCTAATATTATGCAATTTCCATTCCCATTTATAGTTAAATCATCTATTTTTATTACTAAATCATCTGATTTAAAACTAGTTAAATCCATATTCCTACCCAGTTTTATATTCTTTATTTCTGTATTTTTCAATAACCATAACAATTCTTCTTCGTCGTTTACAATTCTTTCTCTCAGCAAGGATTTATAATTATCTATAGAAATTACTTTATTTTCTCTGTCTTTTATTACTTCTTCTTTTAAAAATTCATATTTACTATTATTAGATTCTAATGTTTCAAATTCCGTAGATTTTTTTTTTATTTTCATTGCTGTAGAGATATCATCGTTTAACGTTACATCAGAAATTATATTTAATAATTCGCTATTAATCAATTCACTCACCTCTACTCAATATTTTATATCGTTTTCATACATACTGGTGTATATTTATTCATATACTATTGTATTAATTATAATATTAATTTTTATTTTTGTCAATTAATTCATATTATTTGTTACAAAAAAGACACAATATATTGTGTCAAAATTGTATCAATATCCCCTTTAAGTTTAACCTATTTCAACAACATCACCATTTACAGCATAAATAACATTCTCACAGATATTTGTTATATGATCCCCGATACGCTCTAAATACCTTGCTATAAAGAGAGTTCTTACACCTTTATCAATATTGTTATTATCCTCATGCATATTTTTAACTATTTCTTTATATGCAAGCTTATAAAGGTCATCTAAAATATCATCGTCGTTAGCTGAACTATAGGCTGCTTTTGTATCATTCCCTTTTAAAGCCTTTTCTACTTCATAAAGCATAGATATGCACATATCCCTCATTTTTACAATGCTTCCTAAAGGTTCTATATCGTCTTCTTTAGCAAGTTTTAGAGATTTCTCAGCTATATTTACTGAATAGTCTCCTATTCTTTCTAAATCTAAAGCCATATGTCCTAAAGAATATATAAGCCTTAAATCTTTGGCTACTGGTTGTTTTAGAGCTATAAGTCTTACGCTTTTATCTATTATATTAACCCTTAAGTCATCTACCTCATCATCTAATGCTATAACTTTTTTTGCAAGTTCTATATCTTTATTTATTATAGAGACCAGAGACATGTCTATAAGCTTTGCACATTGTTCCATCATATCTATAATATCATTCTTTAAGTTAGCTATACTTACCTCTAAAGTATTATTAACCATTAATTTTCCCCCTAAATTTTAATAGTTTTATTTTTAGCCAAAACGTCCTGTTATATAATCCTCTGTTCTTTTATCCCTTGGATTTGTAAATATAGTATTTGTATTTCCAACTTCTATAAGTTCGCCACTTAAGAAAAATGCTGTTTTATCTGATATACGAGCTGCTTGTTGCATATTATGGGTTACTATTACTATAGTATACTTTTCTTTAAGTTGCTCCATTAGCTCTTCTACCTTTAAAGTAGATATTGGATCAAGTGCTGATGTTGGCTCATCCATAAGTATAACTTCTGGATTCATAGCTATTGCCCTTGCTATACAAATACGCTGTTGTTGCCCCCCTGATAGACCTAAAGCTGATGATTTTAATCTATCTTTAACTTCGTCCCATATAGCTGCACCTTTTAAACTTTCTTCAACTATTTTATCTAATGTTTTTTTATCTCTTATTCCTTGAATTTTAGGTCCATAAACTACATTCTCATAAATACTCATCGGGAATAAGTTAGGCTTTTGAAACACCATTCCAACCTTTGTTCTTAAAGATATAACATCATCTGTACTATATATATTTTCGTTATCTACTTCAATATCTCCTTTGATTTTAACTATATCAATTAAATCATTCATTCTGTTTAAAGTTCTTAAAAAGGTTGATTTACCACAGCCAGAAGGTCCTATAAGAGCTGTTACTTCATTTTCTTTTATATCAATGTTTATATTTTTAAGTGCCTGATTTTGTGCATAAAATAAATCTAAATTTCTAACTCTTATTTTAGTTTTTTTCTCTCCCATACTAATTCATCCTTTCTAATTTAACCTCTTGCTTTATTTAATCTTTTAGTTATTAATTTTGCTGAAATATTTAAAGCTAGTACTATTACTATTAACACAATTCCAACAGCTGCTGCTGTTTCAATATCTCCACTTTCACTAGCTGTTAAATATGCATGAACTGTTAAAGTTCTTGCACTTGATAATATAGTGCTTGGCATTTTTGCAACTGTTCCTGCTGTTAAAAGTATTGCAGCTGATTCTCCTATAATACGACCAACTGATAATATTACTCCTGATAGTATTCCAGATATACAACTTGGAAGTATTACTTTATAAAGTGTTTGAAACTTTGTTGCTCCAAGACCTAAAGAAGCTTCTCTATAAGACTGTGGAACTGTTTTTAAAGCTTCTTCTGTTGTTCTAATTATTGTTGGAAGTATTATTATAGCTACAGTTAAAGAACCTGCTAAAATTGAATATCCCATTTTTAAACTTACAACAAAGAATATTCCTCCAAAAAGACCATAAACAATAGATGGAATACCAGCTAAACTCTCTGTTGCAAATCTTATAAACTTAACTATTTTCCCTTGCTTTGCATATTCTTGAAGATAAACTGCTGATAAAACACCAATTGGAGTAGCAACTGCAAGAGATAATATAATAGTGTATAGAGTTGTTACTACCATTGGAAGTATTCCTCCATCTCCTTTAGCAGAATAATCACTAATTAAAAAGTTTAAGTTTATCTTTCCTATTCCTTTTATAAATATAAAGCCAACTATGGCTATCAATATTCCTACTGTAAATATAGCTGATGCCCAGACTAATACATTAAATAAAATTTCTTTAGTTTTTCTCATATTATTTACCTGCCTTATTTGCAATTTTATTTATAACTAAATTAAGTATTAATATGAAGCTAAATAATATAACTCCTGTTGCAAATAGCATTTCTTGATGAACTCCAGATGCATATCCCATCTCTAGTGCTATATTAGTTGTAAGTGGTCTTACACTACTAAATATAGAATCTGGCATTACAACTGAATTTCCAACAACCATTATTACTGCCATTGTTTCTCCAAGGGCTCTACCAATACCTAAAATTACCCCAGTTAAAATTCCTGATTTTGCAGCTGGAATTACAACTTTAAATATTGTTTCTGTTTTAGATGCTCCAAGGGCTAATGAACCTTCCTTATATGCATCTGGTACTGCCTTTAGCGCTGTTACAGATACTGATATTATAGTTGGAAGCATCATAACTGCTAAAACTAAAATAGCTGCAAGTAAACTTTGCCCCTTTGGTTGATTAAAGATAATCTTTATCCCTGGAACTATTATAGCTAAACCAAATAATCCATATAAAACAGATGGTATTCCTGCTAAAAGTTCAACAGCTGTTGATATAATTTTAGAAAATCTCTTTGGTGCTATTTCTGAAATAAATACTGCAGCTAATATTCCAATTGGAACTCCTATAACAACTGCCCCTAAAGTTATTCCTATTGAGGCTACTATCATTGGTGCTATTTCAAATAATTTAGAACTAGGATACCAATCCGCTCCTGTAATAAAACTTATAAATGAATATCCATCAGCAATAAATGGATTTAATCCTTTATAAAAAACGAATCCAATTATAAGAAGTAAGCTTATAACAGCCACCCAAGCACTTATCATAAATACCTTTTCTGATACTGCCTCTATTAAATATTTATTGCCATTAGATTTTTTACTTTTTTCTTCTCTTTTTAAACTTTCTCTCTGACTATGAACAAGTTTATCATCAACTAACATTTTACCCTCCAAAACTTTCATATAGGTTAAATACTTTTATATGTTTATCTAATCAACAGTAACTAAATTTTCTTCTGAAACAATTTTTTGTCCTTCTTCACTTAATATAAAATCTATAAACTCTTGCCCCTCTTCTGATAAGCTACCTTCCTTATACACAAGTAAAAATGGTCTTTGTATCTTATAGTCCCCTGATTTTACATTATCTGAAGTAGCTTCTACTCTATCTATGCTAACTGCTGATATAGTATTATCAACATATCCAACTGACATATATCCTATAGCATTCTCATTTCCTTCTACTACTGCTTTAGTAGAACCTGTTGAGTTATTTATAAGTGCTGTTTTAACTGTCTCTGTTTCCTTATAACCTAAGATTTCTTCAAAAGCTCCTCTAGTTCCAGAACCTGATTCTCTAGATACAACAACTATAGGTGCATCTTCTCCTCCAACTTCCTTCCAGTTAGTTATTTTTCCAGTAAATATATCCTTAACCTGTTCTAATGTTAGATTTTGTACTGGATTATCTTTGTTCACAACAACTGCTATACCATCTACAGCTACTGTAACTTCATCTAATCCCTCTGCTTCTTCTGAAGTTAGTTCCCTAGATGACATTCCTATCTCTGATGTCCCATTTTTAGTATCTTTTATACCAGAAGATGAACCTGTTTGATTAGTCTCAATAGTTACATTAGGATTATTAGATTCAAATTCTTCTGCTTCATTTTCTACTAAAGGACCTACAGAAGTTGAACCTGATATGGCAATTTTTGCACTATGCGCTGGTGTAGCTCCATCATTTACCGTAGCCTTACTCGAGCCACAACCTATAATTAAAGCACCTGCAACAATTGCCACTGACACTGTAGCTATTAATCTTTTTCTTAACATTTATTTATCCCCCTAAATAATAATCTATTATTTATTTCAAATACTACGTTTTTTTACCTATAAATACATATTAATATTTTCATGTTAAAAAAGTGTTATGTAATTGTTAATTATATGTTAATTATTATTATTATTCTTTTAGTTTTAAAATATATATTTAATTCATTTAATTTAATATTTTAACTTTATTTTACATATATTATGTTAATTGTATTTAGTGATTTATTAATCTTAAATAGGACTAATAAGATATAAATTAAATTTAAATAAAAGGAGGACTTTAATGAAGGACTTGTCTAAAGATATTTATGATAAATTAACATCTAAAACTATTAGAGAGGTTACATCTATCTTGAAACTAAAAAAACTTATGAATATATTCAAATTCATTGAATATATTTTATATGCTTCATCTGCAATTTTACTTGGAATCACTATTCCATCTTTTTTTAATGAATTTTCCATAGATAATTTATTTACTCTTATAATTTTATTTCTTGGTATTTATTTTATACTTCCTATGGTAAAAACACCTCAAGAAAATTTTATTACAAAAACTGATAATCTAAGAGACTCTCTAAACAAATGTCCTTGTACTTGTACTAAAGAATGTTCTTGCAAAGAAGATTTAAAACTTTATCTTAAGAAAAAAGGAATACACCTTTTATAGTGTAAACAGTTTTTAAAAAAATAGGTTATATTAAAATATCATATCTTAATATAACCTATCTTTTTATAAAATCTCTTTAAATTCTAATAATATCTTTGTAACCTTTTCTTCATTTAATGGTTTAAAATCATTTATATATCCGTTATCCATAAGTTGTCTATAACATCTTTCAATAGCTTCCGTCCAATATTCAGGAACATATACAAAGGCTATTTCTGAAGTTGGACAACTTAATAAAAAATGCTCAAAACCAAAGAAATAATACTCTTCTATATTATGTACTGCATTTAATATTTTATAATCCTCTACAATTCTATCTTCAATGTGGTAATTATAAATATCAACTATAAATAAATCAAAACTATCACTTTCTCCCTTAAATCCATCTTCGTTTAAGATTGTTAGTTTAGGATTTTCCCCAAAATTTTTATAATACATATCTATAATATCTTTATTTATTTCATATACTATAACTTCGGATACTAAATCCTTTTTAAGTATTTCCTGTGTTATGTATCCAATACCTAATCCTATTATTCCCACTTTTCCTCTAGCATTTTTTATTATTTGGTAAGCCCCTTGAATCTCTCGTGGTGATATTTCCATAGATAATTCATTATCTATAAAAAGTTCTATAATTCCATCTTCATATTTTTCTTTCCTATTATATAAGTATCCTTCTAAATCTTTATTATCCTTATATTTTACTTCTATGTTACCTAACTTAGTTGGCATTATGTGTTTTTTATACTCTTTAATTTTTTTATTATAATCTGCTACTTTATATGCCATATTTCCATCCTTTCATAGTTTATTTTATATTTAAAATTCGAAATTTTTTATACTTTAATAAATAAATTTACTTTTATAACTAAATCATTATATCATAAATTCTAATTATATAAATATTTATTAAACAAATTCCATCTTTTTATTACAATTTTATCTATTTTTTTAACACTTTTATTTTATACTATTATATTTTACCTTATAATATATAATAATCTTGTTGATTTATTCCGAGTAAAATAGTATAATTTAATCAATAATTATTATTAATTAAACAATATATAAGAAGGTGTTAGTTATGAATAAAATGACAATGAGTGATGAAGCATATAATGAATTTATGGATTTTTTAGATAGCAATAATGTTAATGAACGTTCTTTGAGAATTCATTTTGTAGGGAATTCATGCCATGGCCCAGCTTTTAATATAAGCGTTGACGAAGCTAAAGAAGGAGATATTATAGAAAAGGTTAATGATTTAACTTTTGTAATAGAACCTAGCCTAGTTGAAGAATTTGGCGGATTTATATTTTTATCAAGTGATGAGAATGAAGGCCAAGGTTTATCATTAAAACCACTTATAGCTCCAGCTGATACTGGATGTGACTCTTGTAGTTCTTGTGGCGGTGGATGCCATTAAAAAATTATATAAAAGGCTGTATCAAAGTATTTATCCTTTATAATGTATTATAAATAATTTTACTTTTGATACAGCCTTTTTTACTTTTTCTTATTAAGAAATCACTTATTTTAAACTAATGCAAATTAAAATATAATAATATCCTAAACTAAGAAAAACTTATGTATCTGTTTATTCGTTAAGATCTACATATTTACCTTCAACTGAATATATTGTCCATTCACATATATTAGTTACGTGATCACCTATTCTTTCTAAATTTTTAGCTACAAACATAAATCTTCCTGTTTGGGCTGCTATTGAATTATCTTCAACCATTATATTAAATAACTCCTCTAATATCTCCTTATATAAATGGTCTATTTCATCATCCATCTTACAAATCTCATAGGCTTTTTTAGAATCACCTTTAATATATGCCTCTATAGCTAACCCTATAACATTTAATACTTTTTCAGCAAGTTCTGGTATTTGTATTAATTTTTTAATATATTCTTCATCTTGAAGATATATTGTTATTTTAGCTATATCAACAGCATAATCTGCCATTCTTTCTAAATCTGTCACCACTTTAATGGCGGTAAATATTTCTCTTAAATCTTTAGCTAGAGGCTGTTCTGTTGCTATAAACTTTACGCACCTATCCTCTATATCCTTATTAAGATTATCTACAATATCATCATCTTTTACAACTTGTTTTGCAAGTTCTACATCTTTATTCACTAAAGATTTAATGGATAATCTTATTTGCTTTTTAACCTCTTCGCACATTTGTAATAATTCATCATTTAAATTTTGTAATGCTAAATCAAACGCTACTCTTGACATATAATCACCTCTTATACTTTTTTTATTTTCTTCTTATTATATATATTATTATTAAATTTTTAAACATATTTATTTTTTCTTATAAAACAAATATGATTTTAGACAAGAATAAAGAATATTTATTTTTCAACTTAAAAATTACTTCTATACTCATCTAAAATCATTACTATACTAAAAGCTATCTATTATTTTAAAGTTATTTAACCTTTTAACCGAATCTTCCTGTTATATAATCCTCAGTTCTTTTATCCTTTGGCTTGTAAAATATATCCTCAGTCTTTCCATATTCTATTACCTCACCACTCAAGAAAAATGCAGTTTTATCAGCTATTCTTCCAGCCTGTTGCATATTATGAGTAACTATTACAACAGTATATTTTTCCTTCATTTGCGCTATAAGTTCTTCTACTTTATTTGTAGATATTGGATCAAGGGCTGATGTTGGTTCATCCATAAGTATTACTTCAGGTTCTACTGCAAGGGTTCTTGCAATACAAAGTCTTTGTTGTTGTCCACCAGACATACCTAAAGCACTTTTATTTAATCTATCTTTAACTTCATCCCAAAGTGCTGCCCCTCTTAAAGATTTTTCTACAATTTCATCTAACTTTTTCTTATTTGTTATACCATGAATCTTAGGACCAAAAGCTATATTATCATAAATTGGCATTGCAAATGGATTTGGTCTTTGAAAAACCATTCCTACTCTTTTCCTTAACTGTATTTCATCATAATCTTTATAAATATCTTTTCCTTCAAAAAGAATTTGTCCATTAATTCTTACTATATCTATTAAATCATTCATTCTGTTTAAGGTTCTTAAAAATGTTGATTTTCCACAACCAGATGGTCCTATAAGGGCTGTAACTTTATTTTTCTCTATTTCCATATTTATATTTTTAAGAGCATGGTTTGCCGCATAATAAAGATTTAAATTTTTAGATTCTATTATTGCCATGAAAATTCCTCCTAATTATCTTTCACCAGTATAACGCTTGTGTATATAATTTCCTAAGAATCTTGCACCAAAATTGAATATTAATACAAGTATTATTAAAACTGCAGCAGTACCATTTATTATCTTTGTAGTATCTGATACTATGCTTTCTGCATTTAATGAATATATATATACAGCTAAGGTTTCTGCAGGTCTAAATAGATTAAATGCCGACATCTGGGCCGCTGGGCTCTGTGAAAATAAATTAAATAAATAATAGTGAACCCTCGGCGCTGTCATACCTGCTGTATATAAAAGTGATGCTGCTTCTCCAAAAATTCTACCCGATGCTAATATCAACCCCGTTAAAAGATCAGGAAAAGCTGCAGGTAATATTATATAAATTACAGTTTGCCATCTTGTGGCACCAAGACCTAAGCTTGCTTCTTTTATGTTTTTAGACGCAGCTCTTATAGCATTCTCACTTATTCTTGTAATGTATGGAAGGTTTAATATTCCAACAGAAAGAGCACCTGCTATAATGGAATATCTCCATCCAGCATAAGTTACAAATACTAAAAGGCCAAATAAACCAACTACTATTGATGGTAGTGAAGACATAGTTTCAATACATAGTCTTATTACTTCAACAGCTTTTCCATTACCAGCATACTCCGCTAAGTAAATTCCAGCACCAATTCCTATTGGAACTGTTATAACTAAAGAAACTATTAATAAATATATTGTATTAAAAAGCTGAGGGCCAATTCCCCCACCATCTCCGCCTAAAACATTATTTCCAAAGATAAAACTAAAGTTTAATGATTCCCTTCCTTCATATAGAAGATATATTATAAATGCTGCAAGAAGTACTACTATGGCACCTGCTATAAAATACAAGACGGCGGTTGCTATTTTATCTGCTGTTTTAGCTTTCATTATTTATTACCCCTTCTTCCTATTAATCTTATAATTATAATAAATATAAACGAAATTACCAGTAATATAAGAGCTAATGACCAAAGGGCATTATTCCATGCTGATCCAAAGGATGTATTAGCTATATCTGCTGTTAATATACTAGTTAAAGTTGTTGTTGGGCTTAATAATGAAGAAGCCATCTTTAAAGTGTTACCGATAACCATTTGAACCGCTAAAGCCTCTCCGAAAGCTCTTCCAAGTCCTAAAACAATTCCAGTTAAAATGCCCTTTTTAGCTGCTGGAACAATTACTTTATAAATTGTTTGCCACCTTGTAGCTCCAAGTCCATAAGATGCTTCAATGTAATCTTTAGGTAAAGCCTTTATAGAATCAGTAGCTATTGTTGCTATTGTTGGAAGTATCATTATACTTAAAACAAGTATAGCTGCTAGCACACTAAAACCAGCTCCTCCAAAAAGTAATCTAATATGTGGAACTAAAACAGTTATACCAATCCAACCATAAACAACTGATGGTATTCCAACAAATATTTCTAAAGCTGGTTGTAAAACTTTCTTACCAAACTTAGGTGAAATCATATTTATAAATACTGCAAGGGCTACAGCTATAGGAGCGCTAATTATAACTGCCCCAGCTGCTGCACAGGTTGACCCTACTATGAATATAAGAGCACCATAAGATGGTGTTGCTCCTTGTGGATCCCATGTAGTTCCGAAGATAAAGTCAAATACATTATAATGATTAACAGTAAATGTTTGAATACCTTTTGAAACTAAGAAGAATATTATAGCAAATGTTATTACCACTAAAAATATACCACAAAAATATGCAAAACCTCTTCCTATATATTCACTTTTAAACTTTCGTAAAGTATTTTTATTACTCATATTTCTCCCTCGAAATTTTATTTTCATCTATTAATGTTATTTTTATTAAATAATAAATTATCCATTGTTAGTATTGAATTGCTTTTCCTCCATCTACTAACGTTACCTTCATTAATGATATTGGTATATATCCTAAAGATAGTATGTTATCATTGTTTTCTGGACTTTTTACATAATCTATAAAAGCCTCAGTAACTTTATTTGGCTCTCCATAAGTATACATATGACCATAAGACCAAAATACATACTTACCATTTTCTATATTAGCATCTGCTGCTGATTCTCCATTTATATCTATAACTTTAAGTGACCCTCTCTCCTCAGCCGATCTTGCATATGATAAAGCTAAATATCCTATTGTACCTGGTGTAGATTTAACCGTTGTTTCTACGTTACCATTTGAATCTGCAGTTATTCCTATACTGTCATCCTCTAAATTTTTGTTTCCTCCCATTATAGTGTTAGCAAATGTTACTCTTGTTCCTGATGATGCTGGTCTATGTACAATAATTATTGGTAAATTAGGTCCTCCAACTTCATCCCAGTTTGTTATCTTTCCTGAGAATATTTCTTGTAATTGTTTAGTTGTCAAGTTTTTAACTCCTACGTCATCGCTAACAACAACTGCAAAAGGCTCTACAACTACATTATGATTGACTAATTTACTAGTTTGAGCATCTGTTAACATATCTTCTGCAAAAACATCAGAATCTCCTACTGTTATTGCTCCTTGATAAACTTGTGTTAAACCAGTACCTGATCCTCCGCCTTGTACCGTTATACTAACATCTTGGTATTTATCCATAAAGGAATTAGAACTTTTTGTTATTAATGGCTGCATGGCTGTAGACCCTGCTATTGTAATAGCTCCCACCAATCCATCTGAATTTTCACTTTCTTTAACTGGCATAAAACCAGTAATGATAAGTGCAATAAAAAGCGCTACCACAATACCAATAATAATTTTAAATTTTTTAGATAGCATTACTCATCCTCCAAAATTTTTAAGTTATAAACTTCGTAAATAGGTTTAATAATAACAAGTTTTATAATAGTGCTCTGAAGTTAAGACCGTATTAAATAAATGTTAACTATTATTAGGTAAATGTTAATAAAACTTAACATTGAAAAAAATAGTTAATTCATTCCTTTAATTTAGTATTTACATAACACTATTTATTATTCTATCATAAAAAAGTTAACTTTTCATATATATGTTATGTAAAATAGTATATTAAATGTAATAATTTCTATCTATAATTAATATAAATCTTTATATAAAAGTAAATTAAGCTTTTAAATTTAAAATAGATTATTGAA
This sequence comes from uncultured Sarcina sp., assembly GCA_963559995.1. GTDB lineage: Bacteria > Bacillota > Clostridia > Clostridiales > Clostridiaceae > Sarcina. The sequence continues at coordinate 7,353 of CAUWNL010000030.1, read as the reverse complement.
GGAGTAGTAATTATGAATAACTTTGTAATAAATAAAGAAAATATTAAGGACTTAGCTAAGGAAGCAAAAATAGTAGCAACTAATGATTCTCACAGCGATAGCAATAACTTAATTGATGGAAACTTTTTAACTTTTTGGACATCTGGTGTATGTAATACTTCTAACTCTTATATAGAACTTAAATTTAACAATGAAGAAGAATTTAATACAATAGATCTTCAAGAATATACACCCCTTGGTGAAAATGTAAACGAATTTAATATATATGCTTATACAAATAATGATTGGACCAAATTATACTCCGGTACATCTATTGGATATAAACACTCAGCTAAATTTCCAACTGTTAAAGCATCTAAAGTTAAAATATCTTTCCTAGATTATAATAATCCACCTGCTATAAATAATTTAAGTATTTATAAAGATATTTAATATCTTATTTTTTTAGTTTAGCCTTTTATTAGATATAATCTATCCCCTATTATCATTGTTTTATTTTTAAAATTATTATACAATATATCTATATTTATTATAATTTTAAAAATATTGTAAATTAATATGACATAAGGGGAATTGGCTATGAAAAATTCAAAATTTACAAACAGGTTATTACAGATAATATTCCTTATAATTTGTTTTCAAATTATATTCTTGTATAACTTAAAAATAATTGGTATAGCATTACTTATAATTTATAGCATCTTTAAATATCAAAATAAAAAAGCAACACTTATGGCTTATAAAGGTGCTATTGCTTTTAACTCTAAGGATTATAATAAGGCCTTAGAACTTTATGAAAAAGCTTATAATATGAAAAAAGTAAGTACAAATATAAAGCTTCGATATGCATATATTGCTTTATATTGTGGTAAATTAGACCTTTGTAAAGATATTTTAGCTTCCATTGATTATTCTAGCCTTAAAGATTCAAAACTTAAAATGTCTTATAAACAAACTGAAGGTCTTTATCTTTGGAAATCTAACAACTTAGAAAAAGCTATAGAAATATATGAAAAACTTCACCTAGAATGTGAACATACTATAATATATGAAGCTTTAGGATACCTTTTAATTTTAAATAAAGATTATGAAAAAGCTTTAGGCTATAATATAAAAGCCCTTGATTATGATGATACTAATGTTATTATAGATAATCTTGCCCAAAGCTATTATTATCTTGGAAATTTAGATAAAGCTAAAGAGTTATATTTAACTTTATTTTCTAAAGAAAAAGAAAAAAGACCTACTTTCCCTGAACCTTACTATTATTATGGGCTAATATTAAAAGAACAAGGGAACTTAGAAGATTCTTTTTATTATTTAAACAAAGCATTAGATAAAAAGGAATCCTTCTTATCTAACTTAAATAAAAATATAATTTTAAAAGCTATAGATGACTTAGAAACCTTAAAAATTTCTATCAATTAAATGTTTATATTTATATATAACAATAAACTACCTAAAAATAATTATTTTTAGGTAGTTTATTGTTACCAAAAAAATCCATTCTCATTACCTATAACTCCTTATAATATCAAATCTACTTTCTTATTAATTTTCAATATCTAAGGCTTATTAAGTATTTGATTTTGCTTTATCATTTAAGTTGTTATATTTTGAATTTTTTATATTTTATTATATATTTTAACTATTAAAAGTTAAACTACTACTAGTTATTTTGTATCCCTTCCAAAATTAAAAATAAAAATTTATTTCCGCTTTATAAAAACTTTTATACCATAGTTTTAAAACTTAAATTTTATTTTAATATCCCACCCTATTACTATATATTTAATTTTATTACTTATTTTATGTATGCGATAACATACAATTCTATAAGATGAACTCCGTTCTCTTATATCATTAATCTAAAATACTTTTTAACATCTTTATTATATCTAAATATCAATATCCTTCTTTGGTAATATTTATGTTTTTTATTAATTTCTACATAAATTATATTCCTAATACGCCCTTATATCAACACTTTATTTCATTTAATTATTTAATACAATACTAACCTATTTATAAATTTTATTAAATTAATACATTTTTAGTCATATAATTTGATAGGCAAACCTTATTGGTTTTATGATACTAACTTACATATAGGTAGTAACTAAATAATAGCACCTCTCTCTAGTTAATTGTGCTAAGCTTATATTTAATACAAAATTATAAGCACTTCCCCCTTCATATTTCTTGGCGTTATCTTTAGCTATTTCCTCTTTATAATTAATCCAAGCTTCTTCTTCATTACGTAACTTTATAAACTCCTCATCTGTAAGCCTTTCTTTTAAATCACAATATATTATATTTAATTCCTTATCCCAAATAATATATGCTTCATAGGCTGATTTACTCATCTCACTTTGTGTCCCACCTATATTTTTACTTATCAGTTTATTTACCTCGTCATTTAGTTTATCAAAACTCTTTAAATAATCAACCTTTTCATTAGTTTTTTCTACAATTATAGTTTTAGTTAATAGTACTTCATTATTTCTTGAGAAACTATTAAAAAAATTGTTTTCACATAATAAAAATCTATTCCCCATAATTAATATACACACTATTATTAGAATTTTATTTTTTGAAAAATATATTAGATTAAAAGCTATTTTTCTTCTCATCATTTTCTCTTACCCCTTTAATATAATATTCGTAGTATTACCTTATTTTCTTTAAAACATAGCAAAAAACTATATTATATTAAAATATTTTAATATAATATAGTTTCTCTTCATATCCTTACCTTGGCCAGTCATGAATACTATCTCTTAACTCTTCAAGGCCATAAGTTGCACCGTATATTTCTTTTTCTTCTCTTTCTAATTTAACAACTGTACCGTGGGGCTTTTCTAAGCTTAAGTCTGAATTTCCTGTTAATATCCATAATGTTCTATCATTTATAGGAGTTACTTCTAACCTCTTCTCTCCTACGCCATCTGTAAAATATATTAAAATATAATTCCTCATATTATTATCTTTAATATACTTAAACACTGGTGAAAACTTAGTTGAACCATTTTTCTTGCTTCTAGGTTTTATATCCTTTATTCCAGTTAACTTGTAAAATCTCCTTATGGCATCATCACATTCAATTACACTTATTTCACAGCTTTTATTTTTTGCAATATCTAAAATTTCAATTAATATATTTTCCATATCCTTATCACTCATAGAAGCTGAAATATCTATAGCTATTAAAATTTTAGGTGACCTCTTTGGAAGTTTTCCTCTTAAATCTAATCTGTCTGGAAATCTTCTATCAAGCCTTGTTGTAGTTTTTTTATAACCACTTTTAGCAGATGGTATCATTCTTTTTAATATATCACTCCACTTTAGCTTTGGTTTTTCTACCATAAGTTCAATTATTTTTTTAATATGTTTTGGGGATTCTTTTTTACTAGAATTTATAGCTATTTTTTTTATATTTTCATTTATTAAATCTAAAGAAAGAGTAGATTCCTCCCATATATCATGAGCCTTTTCTTGATCTATAACACTATTATCATTATTTTTTTCATCTTTAGAAATACCTATAAGTTTTCTGTAATCTATAGCTTCTTGTATTTTTTTTGCATATTGTTCCATAGTCATATCCTGACTTAAATTTATATTATACTCATGATTAACCCCTTCTAATTTCTTAGAATAAGATGGCAAATTTTTTATATACTGATTTATAGATATATCCATAGCTACACTTATAGCTTCTTTAGAAAACTTATCCTTTAAAAATACACTTCTCTCATAATGCTTCATCATTATATGATAAACTTCATGCTTTAAAAGTCCTTGCATATCTTTTTTTTCACACTCTAAAAAAGCAATGGGATTAAAATACATTGTAAAACCATTTCCATTTGCCTTTGTTCCAATTGGCCACATTATATCTAATCTTATATCTCTTTTTACTTGAATTAAAAACTGCCCAAAAAAAGAATTTTCTTTGTCATACAGAGATATTATTACTCCCTCTAAAAGCTTCCAAAAATCTCTTTTTGTTTTTTCTTCTACCTTTCCAAGTTCTTTTTCTTTTAAAAACTCATTGTATAGTCTTCTTCTCTCCTCTTCAAAAGCCATAAAAGTCACCTCTAATCATAAATGCTAAAGAATGCCTCTAAAAACTTATCATTATCTAAAATCTTACTATATAACTCTTTTGATGCATCTATTTTTATCTCTTTCATTATTCCAAGCCTTAAATCTCTAGGATAAAGACTTAACACCTCTGAAAAAATATTTATTGCCTCTTCACTATTTAAATCTTCTAAAATATTTAATCCATTTTTAGCTAAAATATATAGCCTTGAATGATTTTCGTTTTTTATAATCTCTTTTGTATCAAAAGTTAATACTCCATCTTTAATAATGTCTTTAAAGTTAATTAATGGTTTTTTTATACTCTTTACATAAGATATAAAATCTTGGGCAATTGAAACCCCAACATTACCTTTAACTACATTATATAAAGTATCAAAGGAAACTTCATCTAAACTTTCATATACTTTATAAGCCTTAGAAACTCTCTCCCAACTTCTAGGAGTTGCTCTTATACTTTCTCCATTTTCTGTAACATTTAAATATTCAGGGAAAGATGATAAAAATTCAATTACATGACTATGAATCTCCCCTTTTCCCATAGCCCAACTTAACCACTGCTTTAAATCTGATTCCATATTAATCCATACAAACCTATTTTCTTGGGCTGAGTCCATGTCAACTACTTGATAATTACTCTCTTCATAACTTTCATACTTATTCGATGGATTCATAGCAGCTATTATTGAAACCTCTTGAGATAATTTATACCCATTAATCTCTCTATTTAAAACCAAATTCATAAGTTCTTGTTGAACTGCATGTTCACATCTATTAAGTTCATCTATAAAAAGTAAAACTTTTTTATTATCCCCTATAGCATTATCAACTTCTATAAGCTTATTATGAATTGCGTAAGTTGTTATTTTTCTCTTTTTAATTTTTTCCCCCTCTTTAATATCTACATCAGAGACTACAGGAAGACCACCAATTTCTCCTTCCTTTAAAAGATTCGCATCTATAGTAACCATTTTATAGTCTAACTTTCTAGAAATTTCTCTAACTAAAGAAGTTTTACCAATTCCGCTTTCCCCAATTAAAAGTGGAACCTCTTTTGTCATAATAACTAATTTTGCTGTATCTAATGCTTCTTTAAAATTCAAAATAAACGCCGTCCTTTCCTTAGTTTAAAACGTAATCCACTAAAATCTTTTTAGCTTCCTTACTTCCCCATTCTCTTATAAAACCTAATTTATCCATATCTAAAATCTCTAAGTTATAAAAATCTATAATATATTCCCTATCTATTTCATCTCTTGAAAATTTATCCCTTAAAACATCTAAAACCATATCCATATCAACACTTTCATAAACGTATTTTAGGGAGTTTATATTATCATAAATAAAATACTTCATATCATCATAATCATATCTTTCAATAAAATTTATAGCCTCAGCCTCTCTTTTTACAGCCTCTCTCATAACTAAAAGAGTTGGTGTTTTTATATATCTTATGGCACCCCAATATCTTTTAACTGCTGTTAATTGAACTTCTTCTGATGGATTTTCTATATACTTTATTGAATCATAATCCTTTGAAACTGCTAAAAGACAAAGCTCCTCAGTCTTTTCATTAACAAACTGTATTGCCCATCCCTTAGCTTTAACAGCTTCCTTTAAAACATTATAGCTAGGATTTTTTATATATCTTAAAGAATTCCATAAAATTTTTACTGCCATAATAGAAATATCTTCTGATGGATTTTTTATATACTCTATAACTAAAGGATTTAATTTTACTGCTGTTTTATTTATTATTTCCGATCTTAATTCATCCTTTATATATTGTATAACTGATGGATTTTTACTTATAGCCTTTAAAATTAGCTCTTCACTTGGGTTTTCTATTTCCCTTATATATAGGGGATTATTTAATACTTTATTTATTAGTTCTTTATCTTCTTGCATATTTTCACGTCCTTAATCTAAATTCAAATTATATATATATTGCTCTAACACTTAATTTAATATTTCATCATTAATTAAATTTTCCCATTTCTATATCACTGTTTATTATATCATATTTTTTATTAAATAATAATATCTATTATTTAATAATTTATTCTTGCTTTCTATTATATTATAATCATTATCTATTCTTATATTTAATTAACTTTAAATAAAATAAAAATAATATTTTAATAACTAATTCTTAATTTCTATATTTTAAGTAACTTTTAAATATTTTAACTTAGTGATTTGTAAAGTTTGATAATTTTATAAAAACACAAAAAAGCCTAGATTTCCTCTAGACTTTAATCTTTAAATTTCTCTAAATCTTTGTTTAACATCTCAAGAAGATTATTAAATTCCCATACCTCTCCTTCTTCAATAAGCTTATTTAAAGACATTTGATATCTTGAAGCTTCAGGAATTTTACCTATTGCTATAAGATTTAATATTCCATTCATTATTGTAGTTATTATATCAGATTTTACCTCAAATAATTTTTGGGCATCCATTATTTCATCTTTTATTTCAAGCATCTCTTCATCTAATGTAAAAGCTGCATCTGCTGCACTTTTTAATTTTAACTTTATCTCTTCTGGTAAATTCTTTTTATATTTATAATTTAAAGAATGTTCAATAGTTGCCCAAAAGTTCATCGCTAAAGTTCTTATTTGAAACTCTGCTAAAATTTCTGTTTTTCCTTTTGCCATATAAACAGGATATCTTAAAACCATATGATAGCTTCTATAGCCACTAGGTTTTACATTTTTAACATAATCCTTCTCATAAAGAATCTGCATATCTTCTCTTTCCCTGATTATTTCCACAACTTTATCTATATCATCAACAAACTGACACATAATTCTTATGCCAGCTATATCTTCCATTTCGTACTTTACTCTATCTACAGGTATTGCGTATTTATTAGCTTTTTCTAATATACTTGAAACTTCTTTAACCCTTCCAGTTACAAACTCTATTGGAGAATATTCATTTCTTTTTCTATATTCTTTTCTAATACTTTTAAGCTTAATCTTTAACTCCTCTACAGCCTGATCATAAGGAGTTAAGAACTCTTTCCAACTCTTTATTGTCATAGTGTCACCTATCTTCTCCTGTTAGTTTAACGCCCTAATTATTATAACAAAATTTATATAAAAACTAAATATATATGGTATAAAATTATAAATATTTGTTACAAATATATACATTTTCTTCTTTTGTTTTATTTATTCTTACCTAAACATATATTTATTGATTTTATAATTTTCTTGTAATACATACAAAGTTATTATT
>CAUWNL010000029.1:0-33938 GCA_963559995.1 uncultured Sarcina sp. | reverse complement strand
TTATATATCATTTTCTTTAATAATACTATTTTTCCTTTATATTTCTTATATTGATTATTATTACTTTATTTTATTTAAACTTCTGTTTTACTATAATTGTAATACATAAAGATTAAATTTTTGTCTAAATAATTATTGACATATACAAATAGTTATAGTATTATTTAGGCAGATAATTTAATGGGTTATGGAGTTAACCCTTAACCGCTTAAATATTAAGCTGATGACTCCTACACAAAGTATTCTATCAATATTTTTTATCTATATTGGCAGAATACTTTGTGTAGGAGTTTTTTTATTTATAAAAGGAGGAATAATACATGCAAAAATTATATTTAATTCTACTTGTTGGATGTGGTGGATTTATAGGAGCTGCTTGCAGATATATTATATCTAACTATTCCGTTAAATTTTTTGGTAGCGCTTTCCCTTATGGAACATTAATTGTTAATGTAGTTGGTGCTATCTTAATAGGCTTTGTAATGGCTTTAAGTTTAAAAGGAACTGTATCACCAAATGCCAAACTATTTATAACAACCGGTATAATGGGAGGACTTACAACATTTTCAACATTCTCTTACGAAACAATATCAATTTTCTCAACCGGTAATATAGCTCTTGGTTCACTAAACGCTGGACTAAATTTATTTCTAAGCCTTGGTGGAGTTATTCTTGGACAATTCTTAGCTTCTGCTATATAATGTAATACATAAATAAAAAAGATACCTAAAATTTTAGGTATCTTTTTTATTATATTACTTTATTATTTTGTATATTTAAAATGTAATAATTCATGAGCTCTTCCGTGACCTGGTTCCCCCATATATGTTTCATACATTTTTAATAAAGCTTTGTTTTTATGAGATTTCCTATACTCTAAATTTTTATCTTGATTATAAAGAACAGAGGCTCTAACTGCTTTTATATTCATATGTTTTCTATTCTCAGCACTTAAATGTGGTTGTCCTCCACCATTTACACATCCACCAGGACAGGCCATAACTTCTATAAAGTGATATTGCTTTTCATTTAAAGCTCCACTTTCCATGAATTTAAATACATTAGCAGCACCATTTATTACAGCAATATTATAATTATTTCCTCCAATATTTACTGTAGCTTCCTTTATTCCATCTAATCCTCTAACTTCTTTATATTCTATTTTATCTAAATCTGTTCCTTCAACAAAGTCTTTAGCAGATCTTAAAGCAGCTTCCATAACTCCGCCTGTAGCTCCAAAGATAGTTCCAGCACCTGTATATTCTCCCATAGCAGGATCTGCTTCTTCATCTTCTAAATTTGCAAAATCTATTTTGTTATTTTTAATCATTAATGCCAATTCTCTTGTAGTTATTACAGCATCTATATTTCTGTATCCTTCATTTTCCATCTCTAGCATATCAGCTTCATATTTTTTTGCAACACAAGGCATTACTGTTACAGTAAATATGTTTTTAGGATCTATATCTGAAATCGCTGCATAATATGATTTACTTGCTGCACCAAATTCTTGTTGAGGTGACTTTGCTGATGATAAGTTTTCTAAAAACTCTGGAAAATAGTTTTTAGCTTGTCTAACCCAACCTGGACAACATGATGTAAACATTGGGAATGGCCCACCTTTCTTTATTCTTTCAACAAGTTCTGTTGCTTCTTCCATTATTGTCATATCAGCACCAAAGTTTATATCAAATATTTTATCAAAACCTAGCTTTCTTAAAGCAGCATAAGTCTTTCCTGTTACATCTACACCGTATCCCATTTTAAGTCTTTCACCTAAAGCAGTTCTAACAGATGGTGCCATAGCTACTATAACATGCTTATTTTCATCTGCTAGAGCTTCTTTAACTCTATCTATATGAGGTTTTTCAGATAATGCATCAACAGGACAGGCTATTATGCATTGTCCACATAGAATACAATTTGTATCATCAAAGCATTTAAGTTCATCTGGTCCTACTACTCTTTTTCCATCTACCTTGTGAAACTTCATAACTTTTGTTCCTGACTTTGTTCTACATGCAGCAACACATCTTCCACAGTTTACACACTTACTTTTATCTAAAACTATTGATTTACTTCTACTATCTACATACTCTGATTTATCTTTCACTATAAAAGGTTTTGACGCTCTTGCTTTTGTTTTTATAACAAGTTTTAAAAACTCACAATCCTCTTTTCTTCTACATTGACCACATTTAAATTCATGGCTATCTAAAAGCTTAGTCATTAACCCTTTTACTTCTTCTTTTACTCTTTCACTATCAGTTCTAATCACCATATCTTCTTTAGCTTTAATACAACAAGATCTTGCTAGTCTTTCTTGACCTTCTATTTCAACTACACATATACCACATTGACCACCATTTTTACAGTCTTCAAGGCAGCAAAGAGATGGTATGTGTATTCCATTAGCTGTTGCCACTTGTAAGATAGTTCTTCCTTCTTCAAAGCCTATTTTCTTATCATTAATAATCAAAGTTTTCATCTAATACCTGTACCTCCAATAAGTTTATCTGTATAAAACCCAAATTTAATATAATTTTTATACTTCTATGAATGTTATACATAATATTACATTTTTAAAAATAGTTATATACTCAGAAATAACATCCTAGTAATATTTATAATTTATATTTAATTTCCATGATTTTGATTTTTTATTGTTAATTACTTAACTTAAGAACATCATATAATACTTACGAATCAAATTATATCATATAATACTATGAATGTCATTATATAGAACCTTTTATATGAGTTAATACTAATTATTTCTTTAACAATTTTTTTTCATATTAGATACAATTTTAACACTAAATTGTCACATACTAATGTTATATTTACATAGTAAAATATAACTTTTATTAAATATAAAGTTTAATATTTTATTTGTAATTATAAAATATTTCAAAGAAAAAGAGGTAATAATATGGCTGATAAGACTAAAAAGTCAAAAACGAGAAAAAAAACTAGCACTCCAAAAGGTTCAATGGTTCTATATATTATAGGAACTATTGTTGCTATAGTGGGAATAATATCACTTGTTGACTATTTAATGATATTTGCTAGCCAATTTAGCACTTACTTAGCAGACGGTTATTCATATGATACAGTTTTTAACTACTTAATGCCTGGCTTAGTTACTCAAATCTGTAGCTATATTGCTAATTATTTAGGAATTGCAGCTCTTTTATTTGGTGCTGGAATCATAAATACTAAAGTATTTAGAATATTAAATTCTAAAACTTCAAATGTTAATTTAGTTAAAGAAGTTGCTACAACAACTGTTGAAACTAAAAAAACTGAAAAATAATAATTAACATAAAAGGTGCTACAAGTAAATTGAAAGTTTACTTATAGCACCTTTTAGTTTAAGTTTAGGAAACTATACTTATTATAACTTACATTAAATAAGTCTATGTAATTACACACTATATTTTAAATAGCTGCTTTAATATTATACTTCTAGGGTTCCTATATAAGAACCTGTTCCACCTGCAACATCCACAACTTTAAAACCATCTTGTGCTAACTTATCACAAGCCATTTTACTTCTTACTCCTCCTTGACAAATTATATGATATTCCTTATCTTTTTTTAAATAGTTTTGTGCATCCTCTAAAAGCTCTGACATTGGTATATTTTTAGCTCCCTTAACGTGTCCTGATCTATATTCATAAGATTCTCTAATATCTATTAATTCAATATTATCTATTATTTCATCTAAATCATCTACGTGTATTGTTTCAAATCTTTTATTAGCCATATAAATTCCTCCTTAATTCTTTTAAATAAAATTTATCACTGTTAAAATTCTTTGTCAATGCTTATAAATATATAAAAGGGCTTAAAGCCCTTTTATATATTTATATAATTTTACATTTTATTATTAATTTAAAATAAAATAATTACCTGTAAAATATGTGACTATCCTTATATTTAAACTAATACCTTTACTAAATATATTTAAGTTATTGATTTAGTAGCAACTATATTAACACCAGTATCTAAAATATTTTTTATTATTATTTCACCTATTTTTATAGGAAGATTTACCTCTACTTTATTTATTTCTTTCATTATTTCAAATATCTTTTCCTTTGGAATTGCATCTTGTGTTTTAACAGGAAGGACTGTACCTTTTACTCCTTTTATTTTCACAGTTGAAGTTACCACCCTTGTAGGACTTATAACTTCATTTAGTCCGTATACAAATCCCCTTTTGCAATTGTTTCCTGTTACATTTTTGCCATCGATATCTACCTTTAAATGGCATCCCTTAGGGCAAACTATACATATTAATTCTCTCTCCATCTTTATTCACCATCCTCTAATGAAATTTCAATGTTTCCTTTAACATTTTCTAAATTATTTTTAAGTATTAATATTCTCTCCATTTCAGCTGGTGCTAAATGTGCTCTTTTAAATCTTTGTATAACCTTTTCTTCATCACGTACAACTATTACCTTATTTGTAAACACGTTAGAAACCCTCATAAACACATTTATATTTTCATCTAAATTATCTATATAAACCTTTTGAGGAACTGTATAATTTATATTTTTACCATTTAGAATTTCTATAAATCTTCCTTCTCTATTTTTACCATTTATATATTTAGCTGCATTTTTACCAGCTCTTCTTGCCTCTTCTGTAACAAAATCAACTAAATCATGAACATGCACAACATTTCCACAAGCAAATATTCCATCTTTTGATGTTTCCATATTTTCAGAAACTATAAGCCCGCTGGTTCTTCTATCTAAAGCAACTCCTGCATTTTTAGATAGTTCATTTTCAGGAATTAATCCAACAGATAATAAAAGTGTATCCACATCAAATTCTTTTTCAGTACCTTCTATAGGCTTTCTATTTTCATCAACCTTTGCAATTGTAACCTTTTCTAACCTTCCATTTCCCTGTACATTTACTACTGTATGAGATAAATAAAGCGGTATATCATAATCATTTAAACATTGAACTATATTTCTATTTAACCCATTAGAGTATGGCATAAGTTCAACTACAGCTTCTACTTTAGCACCTTCCAATGTCATTCTTCTTGCCATTATAAGCCCAATATCTCCAGACCCTAAAATAACAACTCTCTTTCCAACCATGTATCCTTCCATATTTATAAATCTTTGAGCTGCACCTGCTGTAAATATGCCAGATACTCTATCTCCAGGCATAGCTATTGCCCCTCTTGTTCTCTCTCTACAACCCATAGCTAAAACTATAGCTTTAGCCTGTATCTGTACATAACCATCCTTTGAATTTATAGCATGTATAACTTTATCTTCTATATTTAAAACCATTGTATCTAGCTTTACTTGTATTTCAGTATTATCCACCATATCTATAAATCTTTGAGCATACTCAGGACCTGTAAGCTCCTCTTTAAAGGTGTGAAGGCCAAACCCATTATGAATACATTGATTTAATATTCCTCCAAGTTCTTTATCTCTCTCTATAATTAATATATTTTTTATTCCATTATCATAAGCTTCATATGCAGCTGCAAGACCTGCTGGACCTCCGCCTATTACTACTAAATCATATTTCATAAATCTTTACCCCCTATTTTGTTTTTCCTACTAATATATAAGAATTTTTTCCATCTAACATTACATCTTCTATCTTTACATTCTTTTCTCTAGCTATTATCTCTTGAACCCTAGGGCCACAAAAACCACCTTGACATCTTCCACACCCTGGTCTACATCTTCTCTTTACACCATCTACAGTTGTAGCACCAAGTGTTCTATTTATACTATCTACTATTTCTCCTTCAGTTATATTTTCACATCTGCATATGACTCTTCCATATCTACTATCCTTTTTTATAAGTTTATCTTTTTCTTCCTTTGAAAGCTCCATAAAGTTTATTTGCTCTCTCTTCTCATTAAAATTCTCTTTCTTATTTAACGTTAATCCACTATTTTCTAACATTTTAACTACATCTATTGCAATTGCTGGTGCTGATGTTAATCCTGGTGATTTTATTCCTGCTACATCAAAAAATCCTAAAACATCTTTACACTCTTCCACTATAAAGTCATCCCTATCAGAAACTGCTCTAAGTCCTGAAAAGTTTCTTATACTCTCTCTAAAATTCACCTTATTTGTAGTTTTTAAAGACGTTTTTCTTATTAAATCTAAATTAGCAGATTCTGTATTTACACTATTCTTATTACCGCTATCTGTAGCATCTGGTCCTACCAAAAGGTTTCCATGAACAGTTGGTGTTACTAAAATACCTTTTCCAAGCCTGGTTGGACATTGAAAAATAGTTCTTTTAAATAATTCTCCTTGAGATTTATCAAGTAGATAGTACTGTCCTTTTCTTGGAACTATTGAAAATGCTTTCTTAGAAATCATATTATGAATATCATCTGCAAAAACTCCTGCTGCATTTATTACATATCTACTTTCTATAATTTCTCCTGATTCTAAAATAATCTTAAAGTACTCTCCCTTTTCTATATTAGTCACCTTAGAATTTAATTTTACTTCTCCACCATTAGCAACACCATTTTCCATAATAGCTATTGTAAGTTCATATGCTCCTACAATTCCACCAGTTGGTGCTAATAGTGCTCCCTTCACATCATCATTAATGTTTGGTTCTAACTTCAAGGTTTCTTCTTTGCCTAAAATCCTTAACCCTTCAACCTTATTTTCTATTCCTCTTTTATAAAGTTTATCTAACTCCTCTAATTCTTCATTATTAAAAGCTATTATAAGGGAACCGTTTCTCCTAAATGGCACAGATAAATCGCTACAAAGTTTATCAAACATCTTATTTCCCTCTACGTTATATTTAGCCATTAATGTATTTGGTTTTGGATCATATCCTGCATGAACTATTGCAGAATTCGCTTTAGAAGTTCCCATACAAACATCATTTTCTTTATCCATTGCTAATACTTTCAAATTATATCTTGTTAGTTCTCTAAATATAGAAGCTCCTACTATTCCTGTTCCAATAATTGCTATATCATACATAAACATCTCTCCCATAATTATTTCTTTTTATTTTATACTTTAAATAAATATTTATTTAGCAAATAAAACTCTTAGCAATTTACATGCCAACCTTTAGGACAAAACAAAAAAGCCAAACCCAAAAAAGGATACTTAAAATATCCTTTTTTGTGCTTGACTCTTTTTCTCTTGCACAAACTAAATTATTAACCTTTTTTATATTATACCATATCTTATGGTGAAAATCTAGTTTTATTCCTCTTGTATCCAATTTTTTGATCTATCCACTGCTCTTCTCCAACCTTTATAATATTTTTCTTTTTTCTCTTTATCTAAGTTTGGGTTAAACTCTTCTGAAGAATACCAAAGCTTACTAATCTCTTCTTTATCATTCCAAAATCCTACTGCAAGCCCTGCAAGGTAAGCTGCCCCAAGTGCTGTTGTTTCTGTTATTATTGGCCTTATTACCTTTTTACCAACTATATCTGATTGGAACTGCATTAAAAATTTATTCTTACTAGCTCCACCATCTACTTTTATGCAATTTATATCTGCACCAACCTCATTAACCATAGCATCTAAAACATCCTTAGTTTGATATGCTATAGACTCAAGGGCTGCTCTTATAATATGATTTTTATTAGTTCCCCTTGTTAATCCCACTATAATACCTCTAGCATACATATCCCAATATGGCGCCCCAAGACCAACAAAGGCTGGTACTACATAAACTCCCCCATTATCTTCTACCTTAGTTGCAAAGTAATCTGTATCTGATGAATCTGATATCATTTCAAGCTCATCTCTAAGCCATTGTACAACTGCTCCTCCTACAAAAACTGAGCCTTCAAGTGCATATTGAACCTTGTTATCTATTCCAACTGCAATAGTTGTTACTAGACCATTTTTACTATTTACTATTTCATTTCCAGTGTTCATAAGAAGGAAGCACCCTGTTCCATAGGTATTTTTTACATCTCCCTTATTAAAAGCTGCTTGTCCAAAAAGTGCCGCTTGTTGATCTCCTGCAATTCCAGCTATAGGAACTCTAATTCCACCCTTAACTCCTAAATTAGCATAACCATATACTTCAGAAGAATTTTTAACTTCTGGTAACATACTCTTTGGTATATCAAGTACCTCTAGCATTTTTTCATCCCATTTTAATTCTTTTATATTATAAAGCATTGTTCTACTTGCATTAGTATAATCTGTTATGTGTACCTTTCCATTAGTTAACTTCCATACAAGCCATGAATCAACTGTTCCAAATAAAAGTTCCCCTCTGTCTGCTTTTTCCCTAGCACCTTCTACATTATCTAATATCCATTTTATTTTTGTTCCTGAAAAATAAGCATCAACTACAAGACCTGTATTATCCTTTATATATTCTTCTAATCCTTGCTTTTTTAACTCAGTACAAATATGAGCTGTTCTTCTACATTGCCAAACTATTGCATTATAAACAGGCTTTCCTGTATTTTTATCCCAAACTATAGTAGTTTCCCTTTGATTAGTAATTCCAATTGCTGCAATATCCTCCTGAGTTATATTTGATTTTGCTAAAACTTCTTGAAGCACACTATATTGAGTTGCCCAAATTTCCATAGGGTCATGCTCAACCCATCCTTCCTTAGGATATATTTGAGTAAATTCCTTTTGACTTATTCCTATAATATTTTGTTCCTTATCAAAAATTATAGCCCTTGAACTTGTTGTTCCTTGATCTAACGCCACTATATATTTCTTCATAAAAAATCCACCTCTACGCTTTAATTAATATTTCCTAAAAATCACCTTATTTTAAACATGTTTTTATTAAATTATATACTCCATAGCTCTTCTTTTGTAGCTGATATACATGTTGCACCTGATTTTAAAGCTTCCATAACATCCTCTTTATCAGATATTAATCCTCCAACTATTAAAGGTTTGTCTAATGTTTTTGATAAATCTTTTATAACTTTAAATAAAAGTCCTGGAAGCATTTCTATCGCATCACACTCATTAACTAAATGAGTTTTAGTATTTGCAAGAGATAAGCTATCTAAAATGAAAGCCCTTTGAATAGCATAAAAACCTAATTTTTTTGCAGCTTTTATAGTTTGTGATTTCGTACTTATTACACCTTTAAATCTGGTATTTTTTCTTAAATATTTTAGAGATACTTCTTTATTTGTCAAGCCCTCCACTAAATCTATATGAATTATTCCTATTTTGCCACCTATATATATCTTCTCACTTATTTCATTTAAATTTAAGATATCCCCAAAAAGAACAAATATAACATTAACATCTGTTTTTAAAGCTTTATCTAGTTGTTCTACATTCTTAACTGCTGCCACTATTGGATTTTCTTCTAATACATCTTTTAATTCAACCATAATTATAGCTCCTTGTAATCATTTTCATTTTATCTTTAGATTAACATTTTTATAATACATTGTCAATTACTATATTTGGTAAATTAAAATACCATAACATAGGCTAGTGCTCCTGCTATTCCACCAAGTATTGGCGCTACTATGGGAATCCAAGCATAACCCCAATCAGACTCACCTTTATTTGGTATTGGTAAAATAAAATGTGCAAATCTTGGTGCTAGATCTCTTGCTGGATTTATAGCATATCCAGTTGGCCCTCCTAAGGACAACCCAATTACCCATATTAAAAGTCCTACTGCAATTGGTGATATTCCATTTTTTGTCTCTTATAGCTGGTATTGTACAAAATGTTCCAAGTTTAGAATCTTTATCATCTGTCTCCTCAAAATGTTTATAGTAAGATAAAAATACTAAAACAGCTCCAATAAATGCCCCTATTAATTGAGCTATTATATATATTGGAACTTCACTCCAAGGAAGACTTCCAGTCACAGCAAGTGCTATAGTTACTGCAGGATTAAATTGAGCTCCACTTACACTTGCAAATAAAAATACTGGAATTGCAACTGCTAATGCCCACCCTGTAGTTATAACCATCCATCCCGAACCTTCTCCTTTATTTTTCTTAAGAACTACATTTGCAACTACTCCATCTCCTAAAAGAATAAGTATCATAGTTCCAATAAGTTCTGCCATGAATTTTTCTAGCATAGAATTCCCCCTTTTAATTTTATAGAAAATAAAAAGAGCAAAGCAAAGAAAATATTATTTCCCTTGTGCTTAACTCTTATATCTCTCTAACACAAATTCTTTAGTATTCGTTTTCATTCTAGCACTTGTTTATGTGTTTGTCCACAATTTATACAAATTAAATAAAAGTTAATTTTTTATCATGATATATTTCAATACTTACTAGTATTAAACATATCATAACCTTTACATCCTTTAGATAAACTTATTACTAATTGATTGTATTTAAATCTTAATAAATAATTAATTTACTATCCTAATATATAGATTAAAATATACAAGTAGTTTATTTATACTATATAGTATAAAAGAAAGGGGAAGTAATGAATACAAAAGATAAACTAACAATACAATTATACTCTGGTAATCTATTTATATATTTATTAGCTGGTGGTATTTATTATGGTATATTTGTTGTATTTTTAAGTTCAGTTAAACATTTTTCAACTGATGAAGTATCTTTAATATCTAGTATACCTCCACTTGTAATGCTTGTAGTTTCGCCTCTATGGGGAAAAATTATAGACAAATCAAAAAGACTTATTTTCCTAACTAAAATAGTAACTTTAGCTAATGCCATTACTATTTTAGTCTTAATATTTACAGGTAACTTTTGGTTATTCTTTCTAATCTCTGTAGTAGGTAGTTGTCTATATGCACCTAGTACCAGCTTAATGTCTGAATACTTATTAGCTATAGAAAAAAAGACTGGTTATCCTTTTGGGAAAGTCCGTGTTTGGGGTGCCATAGGTTATGGTGTAGCAGGCCTTGTATCTCCCTTTATAATAGATTTATGGGGAACAACAGGCGCTATGCTTATTGCTGCAATTATAATGATTGCTACCATAGGTATACTTCAATTTGTTCCTGAACTTACAACAGGAAAAAATAGCGAAAAAGTAACTTATGAATTAGATACACCTAAAAATGATGTTAACGCTAAAGATATCATCTTTAGTTTGCTTAAAAATAAACCATTTTTAATACAACTCTTCGCAACTAACGTAATAATTGCAACTTGTAACTCAACTAGTAATTATTCTATACAAGTTATTCTTGAAAAACTTAGTTGTCCTGATAGTTTAATAAGTACAGTACCTTTTATTATGGTTACAATGGAAATAGTATTTTTATTTATCTTCCACAAGTTACCATTTGCTAAAAAAAGCTATTTAGCTACATTTACTGCCTTAGTTATTCTATGCTTTAGATGGTATTTTATGGCTTCAATACCTAACTATATATTCTTACTACTTCTAATGCTAGTTCATGGAGTTGTAGTTGGAATTATGATGCCAGTTCAAAATAACTTAATTTCTGACCTAGTTCCTGTAAAACAACAATCAACAGCTTTCTTATTTGAAGTAGTTGTTGTGCCAACTATTTTTTCAAGTATACTAAACTTATTTACAGGTTATTTAAGTGCTTATACTGGAATTTCAATATTTGGCTATACATATCTAATTTTAAGCATAATTGCTTTAATTATAATAATACCTGCATTCTTAAAAGAATCTAAAATGAAGAAACAAATTTGTTAATTTTTATACAAATATAAAAAATGTGATATCTTAAATTTAGATACCACATTTTTTATTTATTTTAAAATTAATAACCATAAAACCTTATATTAAAATTTTATATGACAATAACCATTGGGATTTTTCTTTAAATATTTTTGATGATATTCTTCAGCTTTATAATAATTTTCTAAATGCTTAACTTCAGTAACTATTTTTTTATCATAACTCTTTTGAATATTTTCTTTACTTTTTAATATTATCTCTAAATCTTTTTCATCTAAATAATATATTCCTGTTCTATATTGGCTTCCTATATCATTTCCTTGCCTATTTAAAGCAGTTGGGTCTATTATAGTCCAAAACTTTTCTAATAACTCTTCTAAAGAAATCTTAGTTTCATCATAAACTACTTTACACCCTTCAGCAAAATAAGTATTCTTATAACATACATCCTCATAAGTTGGGTTATCTGTTCTTCCATTTACATAACAAACCTCAGTTTCTAAAACTCCTGAAATTCTTGAAAAAAATTCTTCAACACCCCAAAAGCAACCACCTGCAAAAACTATTTTTTCCATACTATTCCTCCTATGTAACTAATCTCTTGTAAATTTTAATTATTATAAAACATTATAATAATCTAACTTATAATTTGTATAATAAATCTAATAAATATTACTATCTATATATCTAATTATATACCCTTTTAAAATACCTATTTCATATTTTAATATCAATTTTATTAATTATTTTTGAAGATTTAATAGTTCATTTAACTTGCTGTTTATATTATTTATATTCCAGCCACTTAATACATTTTTTGTTGTATATTCATTTGCTTGCTCTTTTGTAAGAACCCTTCTTGTACTACTTAATATTGCCCCTTTTCCTGTGCTTCCATACTCAAATAAAGCATTATCTTCTGGTAAGTGTCCAGACATCTTATCCCATCCTTTAGCTGATATATGTGCTCCCATCTCACAATTTTTATATACAACATTAGAAACTATGCTTTTAGTTTCAGATGACGGATGCCATGGCCTTCCAAGATAAACTGTTCCTTGTTGTGTTATATTGCTAGTTAATTTAGAATCTAAAATTAAAAAACCATATTTATTTTCTTCAAGGGTACTTGCCGCTGTAATATATCCTTTTGTACTACTATCTACTCTATCTAAAGATTTAATCTCACATTTTTCAAAAACAGCACTAGCCCCACCAAATATAAAGTCTACATCTCCTTCTATATAACAGTTATAATAATATTGTTTATTAACCTTTGCATATAAAGTATCCTGATTTCCTAAAAATCTACAATTAACAAACATACTTTCATTTGCTTCGTTTTTTAATGCAACTGCTTGTTTATTAGTTATATTAGTACTTGCCTCCTCATCAAAAGAGTTTTCGATAGTTATGTTAACAGCTGAAAAATTCTTTGCATCCTTTGTTACTATAACGCTAGCACACTTATCTGTTCCGTAAATTTTACTTCCATTTCCTCCATCTTCATAAGGTATAACAGTGCCTGCTGCTGCATCATAAGTTAATATTGTGTTTTTTACATCCTCGCCGACAAGAGTAATATTAGGCTTATTTATAGTAATTTTTTCTTTATATACTCCTTTTTTCACTATAATATTTATATTGCTTGTATTATTTTGTGACACTCCATCAATGGCATCTTGTACTGTTTTATAAACCGTTATATTCTTTACTTTGTCACCGCTTACCCCTTGAAAACTACTATCTACAACTACTGTATTAGCTGTATTTTCTTCAATAATATTTGCTATTTCAAATTCTTTATTATCTATTGTACCTATAATTTCATTATTTAACTCATAAGCGTAAACACTTTCAGAACTAAATATTCCTCCTGTTATAATTGTTGCTCCACAAATTAATAAAGATAAAACCTTCTTTTTCATATTTCCCCCTACTTTCTACAATATTTAGATTAAAGATCTATAAATTTCTAATAAAGTTTATTTTATTATACATATTTTTGAAATATTTTACAATATTTATTTTCTATTAATGTATTTATTTTACATTTAATAATAAATAAAAATGTGTTTTAAAATAATAAATTTTAAAACACACTTTTATTTATTATATAAACCTCTACCAATTTATTAAAATAGTAAATTAAAAACTTCCTATTTTAATATAACAATAGTAACTCCTGTTCCACCTTCACCATATTCACCAAGTCTGTGACTCTTTACATGTGGGTGTTTTCTAAGCATTTCATTTATCGCTTTTCTAAGGATACCTGTTCCTTTACCATGAACTAAAGTAACCTCTCCAAGTCCTCCAACATAAGCATCATCTAAATATTTATCAGCAGCATAACATGCCTCTTCTGAATCCATTCCTCTTAAATCGATAGATGTTGGAACTACTTTTACATTAAGCTTTGCTTCTCTCTTTTTAATTTTCTTCTCCTCTTTAGTTTCTTTTATCTTTCTTAAGTCTTTAGCCTTAACATTTATTTTCATAATTCCAGCTTGAACTTGAACCATACCTTTATTATCTGGTTTTGAAAGAATTATAACCTTTTGATTTAAAGAAGGTAGCATAGCCTCCATTCCTAAAGTTATATTATCTATTTCTTCACCTTTATTATCTTCTACTTTCTTTTGAAGGGAGCTTTCTGTATCATTTATTTTATTTCTAAGCTTACTTCTTTCTTCTTCTAGTTTACGTCTTGCATCACTAGTTATGCCTAGTCTTTCCATTTCCCTCATATTTTTAAGAATTGTGTCTGACTCTTCTTTTGCACTTCTTAGGATTTCTTTAGCCTCTCGTCTTGCTTCTGAATAAGCATTTTCTCTAACTGTTTCTATTCTATCTAATTTTTCTTTATATTTATCCCTTAAAGCCTTAGCTTCTCTTCTTAATATTTCATTTTCCCTTGCATCTTTTTCAGCTCTTATTCTCTTATCTTGAAGAGATTGTATTAAATCTTCAAACTTTATAGATTCACTGTCTATAGATTCTTTTGCATCTTTTATTATATATTCAGGAAGCCCCAGTCTTTTAGATATTTCAAAGGCATTAGATTTTCCTGGTACTCCTATTAGAAGCCTGTAAGTTGGTCTTAAAGTTTCTACATCAAATTCAACTGATGCATTTTCTACATTTTCAGTCTTTAAGGCATAACCTTTAAGTTCGCTATAATGGGTTGTAGCTAAAAGTTTTGTCTTTCTTTTTCTTAAGTTTTCTAAAATTGATATAGCAAGGGCAGCTCCTTCTGTTGGGTCGGTTCCTGCGCCTAATTCATCAAACAATACAAAACTTTCATCATCTGCAACTTCCATTATTTCAACTATATTTTTCATATGAGATGAGAACGTTGATAAACTTTGCTCTATGCTTTGCTCATCTCCTATATCTGCAAATATTTCATTAAAGAAACTTATAGTTGAGTTTTCCATAGCAGGTATTAAAAGTCCTGAAAGACCCATAAGCTCAATAAGACCTGTTGTTTTTAAAGTTACAGTTTTACCACCTGTATTTGGTCCTGTAACTATTAAGCTTGTAAAATCTCGTCCTAAATATATATCAGAAGATACTACCTTTTCTCTATCTATTAAAGGATGTCTTCCTTGTATAATATCTATTATTCCCTTATCATTAACACTTGGCATAGTACCATCTATATGACTTCCATACTTAGCTTTAGCAAAGATAAAATCAAATTCAACTAAAATATTAAAATTATTACTTATTTCAGTTATGTTTTCATAAACTGCTTTAGATAAAGCTTCTAATATTCTATTAATTTCTTCTCTTTCCTTTAGCATAAGCTCTTTTATTTCATTATTTAAATTAACAAGACCCATAGGTTCTATAAAAAGAGTTGCACCAGTTGAACTTTGGTCATGAACAAGACCTGGCACTTGAGATTTATATTCTGCCTTTACAGGAATAACATATCTATCCCCTCTCATTGTATAAAGATTGTCTTGTAAGTACTGAGAATTACTTCTAACTATAGCATTCACTTTTTCTCTTACAGATGAGTTTTTCTCCTTTAAACTTCTTCTTATTCTATATAATGTGCTACTTGCTTTATCTGCTATTTCATCTTCTCCAATTATTGCATTAGAAATTGAATTTTCAAGTCCCTTTATAGTAACTAATCCAATTGCTAAGTCCTCTAATATTTTATAAGATTCTTCCTCTTCTTTTCTCTTTAAAAACTCAGACATTCTTCTTGAAACTCTTAGCATATTTCCTATCTTTAAAAGAGTTCCTGCATTTAGCACTCCGCCTTTTTCAGCTCTAACTATTCCATCTTTAATATCATAAAAGCCTTCAAAGGGAGGATTTCCCTTTTTCATGATAAGTTCTAATGCCTCATTAGTCTCTTCAAGATGTTCTACTACATCATAAAGAGAGTCATAAGGCTTAAGATTTATTACCATGTCCTTTGCTGATTTTGTTATTGCATATTGTTTTAATTCATTTTTTATTTTTGTAAATTCTAAAACTCTTAAAACTTTATCATTCATAAAACTTTTTTATTCCCCTTTTCTTTTACTCAACGCCTCTTCTATAATGACCTTTAGTGTAATTTCCAACTAATCTTTCTTTGTGTTTTATAGCGTCTATAACATTTAGTGACTCTTCATAACCTTCATCTATTAAATCCACTCTAAAACTTTCTATTCCCATACTCTTAACATCTTCCATTTCAGAAATTAAATTAATTGCAACAGTATTATATATATGGGATCTACAGAATATATCAGTTTTTATAGTGTTATCTTGACCTACTCTGTCTTTTAATATAAATGTGCTTCTTGTACATTCATTACTACATGCTTTTGAAGTATTTTTTCCTCCAAAGGTACTTCCTATTGGGCAATACTCACTTACCATTGCTTCTATTTTACCATAAAGGAAAAATTGTACTCCATCATTATACTTTTTAACCATAGCATTTATTTCTTTTCTATTTAACTCTACGCTTAAACAAGATGCTGCTATATGTTTATTATAAAACTTTAAAGAATTTGAATTAAATATATTAAGTTTATAATCCCCAATTATCTTTGTTTTATCTTTAAATCTATTTATTATTCCTGTGTTTGCTGTAACTATACCACTTATATTTTCTAAGTTTTCATTTATTAATTTACACACAACTTCAAATTCTTCTTTAATTATAGTTGGGATTTTTAAATATACTTTTCCACTAAAATCTTCTAACTCTTTTAGGACAGACTTATTTAAAGCATCTTTATTTTTTCCAAAGACATCTAAAGCTATAGCTTCTACTTGTCTTTCTTTAACTGCTTTAAGCTGTTCATAAGTGTTTATATTTATTAAAAGACTAGGAAGAGTTCTATCCATATCTTTTATATCAGTAAACTCTTTTCGTCTTTCATTTCTCTTAAATTTTAATACTTCAAAGGCTCTTATTTCTTCTAGTAGTTCTCTTCTTAAATTATTTATTGCAGAGATTCTTATAAAACCATCTTCAAAGTCTAAAAACTCAATATTATCTATTTTATAAGCTATATCCCCAGATTTTTTTAAGTTATCTTCTACCTTTTCTCTAGATACAGGTTTATTTACAGCAGATTCTACTATATCTCCTTGTTTTTTATACTCTTTTCCATTATAAAAAACACTAAGTTCTATTGCCTCACCTACTTTAAATTTAAATTTTCCATCTAAAGATATTTTTCTTTCAAATTTATTTTCATAGGCTACCTTAAGTTCATTTAAAAGCTCACTATCTGATGTTTTAAATAATTTATCATTTGCTTTATATTTTCTTGGAAGAACCTTAACTTTGTTTCCCTTTTTAGCCTTCTTCACTTCACTTCCATTTAAAAATATTTTAGTTACAGTAAACCCATCATTACCATTTGTAACACCATCTTGAAGAGCTATATCTTCGCTTAAAAGTATTTCACCGCTCTTTAATACTTCACCTAAAAACACTCCAGTATTTTTAGGATTTTTATAAGCCATCATATCACGACCTGTATTTTTATAAAGATATGCAGTGGCAAAACCTTCTCTATTAAAAAGTCTAAGAAGCTTTTTCTTATTATTTTCTTGAGATTTATTCATTTTATTATATACATTATCTATAGCTTCTCTATAGCTTTCTGTAACCCCTGCAACATACTCAGGTCTTTTCATTCTTCCTTCAACCTTTAAAGAACTTGTTCCTGATTTTATTAAATCTTCTACATTTTCTATCATACAAGTATCCTTAGGACTTAATAAATATCCTTTAATCTCTTTACCATCAGATTCCCTTATTAAAGTATATGGAAGTCTACAACTTTGAGCACATCTGCCTCTATTTCCACTTCTACCACCTATTAAACTACTCATTAAACATTGCCCTGAGTAACTAACACAAAGAGCACCGTGAACAAATATTTCTGTTTCTATATTAAGGTCTTTTGATATATGTCTTATTTCCTCTAAAGTAAGTTCCCTAGATAAAACTATTCTTAAAAAACCATTATCTCTAAAAAATAATGCTCCCTCTCCATTATGTATGCTAAGCTGAGTTGATGCATGAATTTCAAAGTCTGGGTATTCTTCTCTTATTCTATTTACAAGACCTGTATCTTGAATTATAAGAGCGTCTACCCCTATTCTATATAAAAACCCTACATAATCTACTGCTTCTTGAAGTTCATTTTCCTTTAAAAGAGTATTAACTGTTACATAAACAGTTACTCCATACTCATGGCAATAATCTACTGCCTTTTCCATCTCTTCATTATCAAAGTTAGAGGCATAAGCTCTTGCTGAAAACTTACTTCCCCCTAAATATATAGCATCTGCTCCCTTTGTAACAGCAGCAATTAAACTTTCCATGCTACCTGCTGGAGCTAGTAGTTCTATTTTTTCCATTTGTTTATTTCCTCCTATAAGCTATATTAAAATAGCTTTATAACATCTAGAAATTCTAATCTATTTAAATTTCTAGGCTATAAGTCTTTATTATAAGTCTTTATTATAAGTCTTATAACAACATATTTATATTTTAATACAATATTACCTTTAGATACGTACTATAAAATATCTTCATAAGTAGTTATAGTTTATATAAAATAAAACATTATATTTTATATAACTGCCATTAATACTAAATTATCAAATATAATTTTAATACCTATTAACTAATAAATATTATACACAATTAAAATATAAATAGCCATATATCTATACTATATGACTATTTTTAACTATTACTTATATTATTTTCTATATTTAATATAATACTTAACTATAAAATTTTTTCTAGTTTGCTTATTGCATAATTTAATGTAGCCTCTAAATTTCCATTATTCTTGCCTGCACCTTGTGCTAAAATTTTACTTCCCCCACCTTTTCCATCTATTAAACTTATAGAATCCTTTAAAATTTCACCTATATTTAAGTTTTTTATATCCTTAGATGCTGCAAAAATCATATTGGTTCTCTCTTTACTATTGATAGCAAAAAGAACAACAACTTTTTCATTTTCTACAAGTTTATTAACTATCTTATTAGCCTTTTTAACATCTATATCAAATTCTATATTTTTAACTATTGTTATGCCATTTATTTTATGGGCGTTATCTAACATTTCCTTAACCCTATAATCGCCTATTTCATCCACTAATTTTTTGTTTTCATTAGTTAATTCTTTAAGGTTTTCCGATAATCTTTTTATGCTATTTATAATATCTTGCTCTCCACTTTTTAAATAAAAGCATATATCTCTTACAAAATTATCTTTCTCAAAGGCATTATCGATAGCTCTTTTTCCTGCTAAAAATTCAATTCGATATCCTTGTTTATGCTTTTCAAATCTTTTAATCTTTATCATCTGAAGCTCTATAGTTTCAAGAGGATGAACACCACAACAAGCGTTTATATCTAAATCTTCTATTTCAACAATTCTTATTTCTTCATTAGTTTTTGGGAGAGCTCTTCTTAGCTTTAATTTTCTAAGCTCTTGTTTACTTGGAAAGAAGCAATTAACCCTTAAATTTTTAAATATTATGTCATTAGCTAACTTTTCAGCTTTCCTTATGCTTTCCTCACTTAAAGATCCTTCTATATCTACAGTAGATACAGCCTTTCCTAAATGAAACCCAAAAGTGTTTTTATTAAAAAGAGTAAAAAAGCATCCCGATAAAACATGCTGTGCCAAGTGTTGTTGCATGCCACAAAATCTATGTTCCCAATCTATTTTGCAAAGAACTTTATGTATCTTTATAGGTTTTTTATTAAGAACATGATAAACTATGCTATTTTCTTCATAAACATCTAATACCTCTTCATTTTCTATAAAGCCTGTATCCTGAAACTGTCCTCCACCACCTGGGAAAAAAGCTGTTTCCTCTAATACCACATGGAATTTTTCATTCTTTTCCTTAACATCTATTATTTCTGTTTTAAATTCTTTTATATATGGATTTTCATAATAAAGTTTTTTCATATTTCCACCTCTTAAGTTTACGCTTTATTTAAAATAACTCTAAAATTATTGCTTATTAAAATATAACCTAATTTTAAAAATACTTATATTTAATATAATCTTTTCTAAAAAAATTACTTAAGAGATATACAATTATTTCTTAAGTAATCCTATTTATATATTATTTGTTTTTAATATAATTCTTAAATTTGTTATCTTTATTTAATTCTTTCATTATTTTATCTTCAGAAAGAAGTACATTTTTTAGTCTTGCATCTTTTATAACTTCTACTTTAGAATTTAAAAGTTTTTTCTCTAAGTCTAAAACTCTATATCTCTTGCTTTGAAGATCAAATTTTAATCCCTTATTTATTTGTTTTTGCTCTAAAAGTTGTCTTTGTAATGTATTAAATTTTTCCTCATATTTTTTCTTTTCTAACTCTACTAATTTAGAATTACTATTTTCTGTGATTACACTTTTTGAATTCTTATTTTTTTCCTTTAATCTTTCTATCTCTTTAGAAAGAGACTTATGTTTATTAGTGATTTCTTGAAGTTCTTGCCTTAACTTATTATTCTCTTTTTTCTTCTTTTCATAATTATGTCTAGTTTCATCTAAAACCTTATTATTTCTTTCCTCTTGCTTTTCTTTTATTCTATAACTTTCAACCATTTTATTTGCTATATTATATTTTTCATTTAACTTATCTAGCTCTTCTCTAAGTTCTAAAGATTTTTTTTCTAAAGCATCACATTTTTCCTTAATTTCTTTTGACTTTAATCTTTCTTCTTTTAAAGTTTCTAACTCCTTAGTTAGTTCGTCTTTTTTTCCTTCTTTATTTTTATATTCTATAATTTCATTTTTTGCTCTGTTATAATTATCTTTTAATTTAGAAAGTTCTAACCTTATATATTCATTCTCTTTTTCTTGACTTTCGTACCTCTCTATTATTTTATTTGCTTCTTCATATTTAGCATTTAAGTCCTTAATCTCTAATTTTACTAGCTTAAATTCCTCTTCTTTATTTCTTAAAGTTTCTATAAGTTCTTTAGCATCTTCATATTTTTCTCTTAGATTTTCTAGTTTTAAGACTAAATCATCTTGTTTTTCTTCTTTCATTTTGTACTCTTTTATTAAAATATTAGCATTTTCAATATCATCCTTTAAAATCAGTACTTCCTCTTCTAAAGAATCATGCTCTTTTTCTTGATTTTCATATTTTGTTAACTCTCTTTGAACCCTTTTAAAATCTTCTTTTAATGATACAAGCTCAGCTGTTACTACCTTGTGTTCTTTCTCTTTAATTTCATACTCTGATATAAGTTTACTAAGTTCCTCATACTGATTCTTAACCTTTTCTAAATCATTTTTAAGTTCATCTGATTCTTTTTCCTTTTCTTTTAATTCCTCTATCTCTCTATTTGATTTTTTATTTTCTTCCTTTAGAGAATCTATTTGACTTAAAAGTTCTTCCATCTTTTTATCTTTTTCTTTATATTCCTTTATAGTATTATTAGCTTTGTTTATATCTTCTTTTAACTTATTTAAATCTGCAAGTAACATCTCTTTCTTTTTATCTCTAGATTCATAATCTGCTATAAGTTTACTATTTCTTAATTGTTGTTCCTTTAGTTCATCAAGCTCTACTCTTACAACTTCACTTTCTTTTTCCTTTACTTCATATTCACTTATACGATTATTAAGCTTTTTATATTCTTCTTTTAAATTAGCTAGTTCTTTCTTTGTTACCTCTGCTTGCTTTTCTTTTGTTACATACTCTGCCATAAGCTTGTTTGCTTTTGCATATCTATCTTTTAATTCTACAAGCTTTTTATTAGATTCCCTTTGCTTTGTTTGATAATCTAAAATTATCTTATTAGCTTTTCCATGCTTTTCTTTAAGCTCTATATACTCTTTTCTAATTACACTATTTTGTTTTTCTTTTTCTTCAAAATCTAATACTTTTTCAGTAAGTTTTTCATATTTTTCCTTAAGGGTAGAAAGCTCAGTTTTTGTCTTTATGTATTGTTTCTCTTTATTTTCACACTTTACAATAATCTCTTTAGCTTTTCTATACTCTTCTTTAAGTTCAACTAAGTCCTTCCTTGTTATTTCGCTTTGTTTTTCTTTAACTTCATATTCAGATATAAGCTGGCTTGTCTTATTATATTCCCCTTTTAAATCCTCTAACTCTCTTTTTATAAGCTCATGTTGTCTTTGTTCTTCTAAATACTCTGGTGAATTTTTATTTGTTTTATTATATTTTTCAGTTACTTGTATTAAATCATCTTTTAATTTAGCATTGTCTTTTTCCATTTCTTCAAATTCAGCTAAAATCTCGTTATATTCTTTATTGCCCTTAAAGCATTCATCAGCTATATTTACAGCAGCTAAAGTTACAGCCCCAACCATTGTAAGGCTTTTATTTTTAGCCATTATTTCTTGAACCTTTCCTTCTACATAACTTGCAACATGCTTTAAATATTCTTCACTCTCTTTACCTTTTAAATTATATTCAAATCCATTAATATTAACATGAACACTTGTAACCATAATATATAACTCCTCTTATAAAATATATTATCTTTATTTTACCATAGGCATAATCCTTTGTGAACCTATGGTATAAATAAGAAAAAGGAGGAAACTTAAGCTTCCTCCTAATATTAAATTAACCAAATAAACCTTTGTTATCTAAGTTGTGCATTTAATTTTTGTTCTAATGATTTTAAAATTTTATCATGAACTTTATTAACATCTTTATCTGTTAAAGTCTTATTTGAATCTCTATATATAATAGCGTAAGCTATGCTCTTTTTACCTTCTGGTATTTGTTCTCCCTTATAGATATCGAATAATTTAACAGATTCAACTAAGTTTCCACCAGATCTTTTTATAACATCTTCTATTTCTTGGACTAAAATAGCATCATCAACTAAAAGAGCTATATCTCTTGTTACTGCTGGGAACTTTGGAAGTGGTTTATATGATTTTGTTGTTTTAGCAAATTCATATATTTTATCTAAATCAAGTTCTGCCACATAACAGTTAACTTCTAATCCATAGTTTTCAGAAACATCTGGATGAATTTCTCCTAAAACACCTAAAGAATTTCTGCCTATAACTATTTCAGCAGTTTTTCCTGGGTGGTAGCTTGGATTTTCGCTCATTCTCTTAAATGAAGCACTCTTTATTCCTAAAGCATCAAATAAGTTTTCAACTACGCCCTTTAATGCATAGTAATCAGCTTCTCCATAAATACCTATAGTTAAAATATTTTTTTCAGTTGGAAGATTGTTTTCATCTTCATCTGGAAGATATATTTTTCCTATTTCAAATAATCTAACTAAATCATTATTTCTTGAGTAGTTTCTTCCTAAACACTCCATCATTGAAGGAAGAGTTGTAGTTCTCATTACACTGTAATCTTCCCCTAAAGGATTCTTTATTTTAACTACGTTTCTTAAAGTACTGTCTGCACTTAAGTTTATTTTATCAAAAACTTTAGGGCTTACAAAAGAGTAACTAATGGATTGATTTAGTCCTGAAGCTATCATAACATTTGTAACTAAATCATCTAATACTTGCTTTTGGTTTTTAGGTTCTCTTTCTGTTACAGATTTTATTATAGTAGCTGGAACATTGTTATAACCATATATTCTAACTATTTCTTCTGCTATATCTTCTTTTATATTTATATCTATTCTAAATGTTGGAACATCTATTACAAGGTTATCCCCATCTATAGTTGTTTTTAAATCTAAACTATCTAAGCATTTTTTCATTTCTTCTTTAGAAAGATTAGTTCCTAAGAATCTATTTACCCATGTAGAATCAACTATTAATGTATGCTCTTCCTTTTTCTTATTATATACATCAATAGTGCCTTCCATTATTTCTCCACAACCTAGCTCTTCAATTAAAGCACAAGCTCTATCTATTGCAAGGACTGCAAGGTTTGGATCTATATCTTTTTCAAATCTTGATGAACTTTCAGTTCTTAATCCTAATTTTTTAGAGTTTACTCTTACATTAGTTCCATCAAAATTAGCAGCTTCAAATATAATATCTGTTGTATCATCCTTTATACCTGAATCTAAGCCACCCATAATACCAGCTAAAGCAACTATTTTTTCTCCATCTTTAATACATAAGATTTCATTATCTAAGTTTCTTTCAACTTCATCTAAAGTTACAAACTTATCTCCATCATTTGCTCTTTCAACAACTATTGTACCTGAAGATATTTGTCTTTTATCAAAAGCATGCATTGGTTCTCCAAGTTCTAACATAACATAGTTTGTTATATCTACTATGTTATTTATTGGTCTTACACCTGCATCAAATAGTTTTTCTTGTATCCACTTAGGTGATGGAGCTACTTTAACATTTTTAACTCCTTTTGCCATGTATCTTCTACATAAATCATCTTTAACTTCTACCTTTAATATATCATTTATATTCTCAGATGATTTTACACTGTAGCTTAAGTTTGGCATTTTATAAGTTGTTCCTAAGGTTGCAGCAGTTTCCCTTGCCATACCAACTATACTTAAACAATCTGGTCTATTTGAAGTTATTTCAAAATCTAATATAGCTTTATTAAGTCCTAAAGCTTCTTTTATGCATATACCTATCTTAGTATCTTTTGGTAATATCATAAGACCATGAACTGGCTCATCTCCAGCAATTCCAAGTTCTTCTTCAGAGCAGAACATCCCATTTGACATTACCCCTCTTAATTTACCTTTTTTAATTTCTGTTCCATCTGCTAAAGTTGATTTATGAAGAGCAACAGGAACTATATCTCCGACCTTCATGTTAGTTGCAGCTGTTACTATTTGTAAAAGCTCTTCTTTACCTATATCAACTTGACAAACACTTAATCTTTCAGCATCTGGATGTTTTTCTATTTCGATAAATTTACAAGTTACAACATTTTGTATTGTATCCCCTGCAATTTCAACTCCTTCAACCTTTGAACCTGAAAGAGTTAATCTATCCCCTAAATCTTTTGCATCTATATCTACTTCAACATAATCTTTAAGCCAATTAAATGGTACTTTCATTAAAATATCCTCCTAATTTTAAAATTGATTTAAGAATCTCATATCACTTTCATATAATAATCTGATATCATCTATGCCATATTTAAGCATAACCATTCTATCAACACCAAATCCAAAAGCAAATCCGCTATAAACTTCTGGGTCAATTCCACAATTTCTTAAAACATCAGGATGAACCATACCACAACCTAATATTTCAATCCATCCTTCTCCTTTACAAACTCTACAACCCTTTCCGTTACAAACAAAACAAGTTGCATCCATTTCAGCAGATGGTTCTGTAAATGGGAAGTGATGGGGTCTAAACTTAGTTTTAACCTTATCTCCAAACATCTTTTTAGCAAATAACTCTAATGTTCCTTTAAGGTCTGCAAAAGTTATACCTTTATCTATAACTAAACCTTCCATTTGATAAAATATTGGTGAGTGAGTTGCATCAACTGCATCTGATCTAAATACTTTACCAGGTGATATCATTTTTATTGGTGGTTCTTGTTTTTCCATAACTCTAGCTTGAACTGGAGATGTTTGAGTTCTTAAAACTATATTATCATTTATATAGAATGTATCTTGTTCACTTCTAGCTGGATGATTTTTAGGAATATTTAAAGCTTCAAAGTTATAATAATCTTTTTCAACTTCTGGTCCTTCTTCTATAGTAAATCCCATAGATACAAATATTTCTTTCATGCTATCTAATGTTAATTCTAAAGGATGTCTTTTTCCTATAAGATTCTTAGTTCCTGGAATTGAAATATCAATTACTTCATTTGCTAACTTTTCATTTTTTTCTTTAACTTTTATTTCAGTTAAAACCTCTTCAAGTTTAGCTTCTAAAGTTGCTTTAACTTCATTAACAAGTTTACCCATAACAGGTCTTTCTTCCTTTGAAAGTCCTCCCATGCTTCTTAAAATTGTTGTTAATTCACCTTTTTTTCCTAGGTATTTAACTCTTATATTTTCTATAGCTACGCTATCTTTAGCTAATTTTAACTCTTCTAATGCAATATTTTCTATATTTTTTAATTGCTCTTGCATAAATTAAGCTCCTTTCATGTTTTTATATAAAAATTATTATAAATTTTATATGTATATTTTATTATTGACCCATTTTACGAAGTCTTATAGTATTTGCTATATATGCGGCAATAAGTCCACCAACAAATACTCCTACAACTATATTTTCATAAATTTCTGTCATGTGTTTTCCACCTACCTTTATCTCTTGTTTAGATTTTCTACAAAATCCTTTTAAAAGGTTATTTCACACAATTTTAAAATCAACAACCTCCTAAAATAAGTGCTTCTTAAAAAAGTACATAAAAAAACCCATCCTCTAAAAAGGGACGGGGTATTTTCCGTGGTACCACCCTAATTAACAAAATGCTTTATCTAGAACTTAATTCAAAATCCTATCCGCTCTTTTGCTCACTTAATTTAAATAACGGTTTTATCCGCTAGCTACTACTTTTATTAAATCTTAAATTTTAATCTTTCACAGCTAGAGCTCCAAAGTGAACTTCACTATAACTTCTTTAAGAAAACTTCCAGTCTAGGCTTTCTCTCCCTAAAAAGATTTTTATAGCTACTCTCTTTATCAACGCTTAATTTTTTAGTTTTAGTTGTTATTCATTTTAATATTATACTAATACATATATAATATTACAAGTATTTATCATATTTTAATAGTATTTTTAATTAATAAATCCTATAAATCAGTAGCTTTATAAAAAATCATAATAATTCTTACAGGATAAAACCAAACTTAAAACCACTTTTAAATCACCTATATTTAAAAATAATCGTAAATACTCTATTATTTCATAGTATCTTGTCTTAGCTTCTCATACATCATAACAGATGTTGCAATAGCTACGTTTAATGATTCACTATTTCCTGGCATAGGTATTTTAACCTTTATATCAGAAATGCTATAAACTTCATCACTTACTCCATTTCCCTCATTTCCAACAGCTATTATAACCTTCCCTGTTAAATCTTCTTCAAAAAAGTTATTTTCCCCTTGAAGTGAGCTTACTAAAAGCTTATATCCTTGACTTTTTAAATCTTTAACCAAACTTAAATCATAATCTTCAATAATCGGAATATAAAATATAGAACCCATAGATGATCTTAAAACTTTGTCATTATAAATATCTACTGTTCCCTTAGTTATTATAATACCAGATGCCCCTACTGCATGGGCTGTTCTTATAATTGTTCCCATATTTCCTGGATCTTGAACCTTATCTACAAGTATTATCATATTTCCTAAATCTAAAACACTGTTTTTAAATTCTGCTACTGCAATTATACCTTGAGGGTTTTCAGTATCACATATCTCATCTAGTAAGTTTTTTGTCATTATTACTACTTTTATTTTTAATTCTTCTAAAGAATTTATAAATTCTTTTTCCCTCTCATAAAATTCCTGTGTAAATATTATGTACTCTAAAGAAGCATTGCTCTTTATGGCCTCTTTTACAAACCTAAATCCTTCTATTATGTACTGTTTTCTTTCATCTCTATACTTTTTCTTATCTTTTAACTTTTTTAAATCCTTAAATAAAGAATTACTCTTACTTTCTATAGCTATCAATACTTTTTCCTCCTCTTACCTATATAAAAAAGAATTATATCATATTTAGAACATATCTTTCAAAATTCTAAAAAATAAGGCTACTAAAATCATAAACAGCTAAACATAATGATTTTAGAGCCTTATTTAAAACTATTTTGATGATATTTTAAACTCTAATCTATTTAAATCTTCAGATAACCCTATAGCTACTATAACATCTCCATCTTCTATTGTATCATCTGCATAAGGTGATATATTTACTTCATGATTTCTCTTAATAGCTATAACATTTATTCCGTACTTGCTTCTTAAATTAAGTTCCTTCATAGTCTTATTATGCCATTCATTAGGACTATCTATCTCTATTATACTGTAATCTGGAGATAATTCTATATAATCTAAAATATTAGATGAAACTAAATTATGTGCAACTCTAACTCCCATATCTTTTTCTGGAAGTATAACCCTGTCTGCCCCTATTTTATAAAGAACCTTTGCATGGATATCACTGTTTCCTTTAGCTATTATATATTTAACTCCAAGTTCCTTAACTAAAAGTGTTGCCATTATACTAGATTGTATATTATCTCCTATTGTAACTACAGCAACTTCAAAATTTCTTATGCCTAAGGTTCTAAGGGCACTTTCATCTGTTGCATCCATTTGTATAGCATGAGTTACACTATCTGAAATTTCTTGAACTAAGTCCTCATTTTTATCTATGGCAAGTACATCATTTCCCATAGCATATAAAGTTTTAGCAATTGATGCTCCAAATCTTCCAAGTCCTATTATAACAAATTGTTTTTTAGCCAAAAAATCAACTCCTAACCTATCAATATTTTGTCTTCTGGGTACCTATAATCTCTTTTCTTTTTCTTTCTTGTTAAAGCAAGTACAACAGTCATTGGACCTACCCTTCCTAAATACATAGTTATCATTATAACTATCTTACCTATCGCTGTTAAATGAGGTGTTACTCCTAAAGTTAATCCAACTGTTCCAAAAGCTGATATAGTCTCAAAGAGTAAAGATTCTAAAGATCCATTTTGAGTTATAATTAATATAAGAGTAACCCCTAAAACTATACCCGCCCCAAGCATAAATACAAGAAAAGCCTTTTGTACAGTATCTCTTGCAATTCTTTTTCCAAAAACTTCAGTATCCTCCCTACCTTTTATTATAGAAATAAGAGTAAGAACTATTATAGCTAAGGTAGTTGTCTTAATTCCACCTGCTGTGGACCCTGGAGAACCGCCTATAAACATTAGAATCATAGTTAGAAATTTACTAGCTCCTGTCATGTCATTTAAAGATATTGAATTAAGTCCTGCTGTTCTAGTTGTTACCGAAGCAAAAAATGAATTTGTTATCTGATTTGTTATAGACATATCACCTATAGTTTTTGGATTCTTATGTTCAAATAAAAACATAAGAATAGCCCCACCTATTACTAAAAGTCCTGTAGTTATTAAAACCACCCTTGTATTAACTGATAGTTTTTTGTAGTTTTTAAAATTATAAAGTTCTGACCAAACAGAAAAACCTAACCCTCCTATTATTATAAGAGCTGATGTGTTTAATAAAATAGTTACATTAGTAGCATAGCTTGTTATACTTGAAAAATTCCCCATAAGATCAAAACCTGCATTACAAAATGCTGATATAGAAGCAAATAAACTATAATACACACCTTTTAAAACTCCAAACTGTGGAATAAATTGAGTAGCATAAAGAACAGCCCCTATAATCTCTATGGAAAATGTGAAAACTAATATATATCTCATAAGCCTAACTAAACCTTGTATTCCAAAGGTATTCATAGCCTCTTGCATAACTAATCTTTCCCTAAGAGTTATCTTCTTTTTTAGTATCAAAGCAAATAAAGTAGTGAAAGACATGAATCCTAAACCACCTATTTGTATCAAAATTATTATAACTGTTTTACCAAAATAATTCCAGTGAGTAGCAGTATCTAGGGTTACAAGACCAGTTACACAAACAGCAGAAGTTGATGTAAAGAAACTATCTAAAATATCTGTACTTTTTCCACTAGCTGATGATATTGGTAGACTTAGTATTATCCCACCAAATATTATTAATGATAAAAAACCTATTGCTAGTATTTGTACTGCACTTAATTTTATCTTTCTAGTTATATTAATATACATAAAATCCTCCACGCTGTATAATAACCTAATTATATCATAATAAACATATTTTTATATTATTTTAACATTTTATTAATAAATAATATAATTTAAAATACTATATTTAAAATGAATTAATGTAATTTTTATGCAGTAAAATACAAAAAAATAATGCGGAATATTCCGCATTATTTTAAATTAAGCATTTAAATTTTTCTTAGCTAATTCAACTAAATCAGAAAATGCTTTAGCATCATTTATAGCTATTTCAGAAAGCATCTTTCTGTTTATATCAACACCTGCTAATTTTATTCCATTCATAAATTTTGAATATGAAAGACCATTCATTCTTGTAGCTGCATTTATTCTAGCTATCCAAAGTCTTCTATAATCTCTCTTCTTCAATCTTCTTCCTACGTAAGCATTTCTTAACGCTCTTATTACTGATTCGTTAGCAGTTCTAAATAACTTACTTTTTCCACCGTAATAACCTTTTGCAAGTTTTAATACTTTTTTATGATTTTTACGAGAATTTACCGCTCTTTTAACTCTTGCCATTTTCTAGACCTCCTGTTTTAATTATTCCTATTATAGGTATGGTAATAATTTCTTCATTGTTTTTTCTTGAGTTACTGAAACATATCCAGTTTTTCTTAAGTTTCTTTTTCTCTTTTGGCTCTTCTTAGTTAATATGTGGCTTTTGAAAGCTTTAGCTCTCTTTAATTTTCCTGAACCTGTTTTCTTAAATCTTTTTGCTGCACCTCTATGAGTTTTCATTTTTGGCATAACGATTGTCCTCCTCTCAAATTTTACGATTTTTAGTTTTAATAAACTATTTCTAAATAATTCTTCTATAAATAAAATAAAAGGACGGCATAAGCCGTCCTCTATTATTACAACACTTAAACGTAATAAACAATTCAATAACCTAACTAACCTAAGTTGAAAGGTGAGAAACGGCTGTTTCTTCTTAACGAATTAGATTTTATCACAAGTTTATACCATGTGTCAATTAGTTAATTTATTTTTTATTTATAAACTTCAACCCGTTCCCCAAAAACACTTTTTATAGTGTTTAAAAACTCTTTATTCTTACATTTTACTTCATTAAAAATTCTAATTTTTTTAGGTGCATTAGTTATTAATCCACTTATTATAATATCCTCTACATTTACTGCACCATCTTCTGTATTATCGCTTATCTCTTTTAAAAAATCCTTAAAGACATCTTCTCCTGAACTATTTTTTATTTCATATAATCCATTATTTAAAATCTTTAAATCTATCTCTTCTATTTTACACTCTTGTATTTCTACAAAATATTTCAAAAGCTTAATAAACTCATTGTACTCCTTTTCAACCATATATCTTTCTACTATCTTATCTACAATATCTTCTATTGTATTTATCATAGTTTTCATTCTGAATCTTATAAATCCATTTATATTTATATATCCATTTTCTGATAAAAAACTTTTTATACTTTCAATTATTGAATTTATTCTATTTAAACAATATACAGAAGTTTCATCTTTTATAATATTTCTTCCAAATATAACTTTGCTTATTTCATTATCAACATCAATGATTTCTTCATGATTTAAGAAAAAATAATTTTCCGTTAAGTATTCAAGCATCTCTCTATCTCTAAAAGACTCCATAATTATCTTATATATAAGATTACTTATATATAAATAAATATTATTTTGGAGCTTCTCAGTATAATCTTTATCATCGCAAAAAATCTTAACGAAGTGAGTGTCTTGTTCGATACTTTCCGATATACCAACTATTACCCCTTTATTCTTTAAAAGTTCTCTAATCTCTTGTATATTATCTACAAAAGTTTCTTCACCTTCATAAGCTAATTTCATTAAAAGCATCTTCTCACTCCTTTCTACTTTTAGTATGTATTAAAACCTTACTAATATTCAAAAATAATATATTAATAATCGACAAAATACCTAATTGTTTAGTAAAATACTTATGTCAATCTATTTAAACTTTAAGGAGATTATAAATGAATAAATGTTTTATAGACTATAGAGCTTCCCTAGAAGAATTGGAGAATTTATCAAAAGAAAATGTAGAAATTATAAAAGTATTTCCATCAAAAAACGTATACGAAGCTATAAACGGTCATCCTGATATACAACTTAATATAATATCTAACAAAGAAATAGTAGTTCATGAAGAACTTTTTGATACATTAAAAAACAACTCTTCTTTATATGTTTTTAATTTAAATATAATAAAAGCAAAAGCACCTTTAAAAAACACTTATCCTTGTGATATATCATTAAATGCAGTAAATCTTAAAAACTTTTTTATTCATAATCTAAAATTTACTGATAAAAACTTGCTAAAACTTGTTAAAAACAAAACCTTAATCAATGTAAAGCAAGGTTACACTAAATGTTCCTGTGCTATAATAAATGACAAAGCTATTATTACTTCTGATGTTGGAATCTATAATGAACTTAAAAAATATCCAATAGATGTTTTAGGAATATCAGCAAAAGATATTTCACTCCCTCTTTTAAACTATGGATTTATTGGTGGTACTTGTGGACTTATATCTAAAGGCACCATTGCTTTTTTAGGAAATTTAAACTTTCACCCTTATGGAAAAGATATTGAAAAATTTTTAATAAAGCATGATGTTAAACCCATATTTTTATCTAACAAACCTCTTATAGATAGAGGAAGTATATTAACTTTAATTCACTAATAACTACATTATTATTTTACTCAATGTAGGAATAAGTGTTACTTTTCTTGCATATAAATATATATTCTTTTTTTCCATGAAACTACATTTTTTGAATTGAAAATTACAAATTGTCTAAAGTTTATAGATAATTAAACAAATTATCAGTTGTAAAATTAAGTTTTGTTTATTTAAAATTATCTATATAAATATAAAAAAGGATTATATACTAGTAGGCAATAATTATAAGTTTTAAATAAATTAATTAAAATTTATAATTATTAAGACTGATATAATCCTTTTATAATTTTAAGCTTATATATATATACCATCCATAAATGCTGCTACCATAGCAACTTTTATAGACACCACGTTATTTTTAACAAACTCCTTGAAATCTTTCATAGGGATTTTTAATATTTCAATTTCTTCATCTTCTTCTGAATTATCAGAAGTTGGGATGCCTTCTACTAACATTTTCACAATTGCTACTGTTTCATCTGACATTCCTACAGATGTATAACTTGGTTTTATTAAATATTCAAAAGATAAACAATTTAATCCAGTTTCTTCAAAAAGTTCTCTTTTGCTTGCCTCTTCAACTGTTTCTTCTTTATCTACAAGCCCTGCTGGAAATTCATATATAAAACCATCTATAGCTGGCCTATACTGTTTTATTATTATAAATTCATTTTCCTTAGTTATAGGAATTATCATAACCCCATCTGCTTTATTATGATCTTTTGTTACACAAGTTAATTTATCTCTATCACGTCTACTTGCTACAAAATAGTTTTTTTTCCTTCCATTTTTGTTTTCTAACTCTAATTTATATAGGTTTAAGTACTTGAAGTCTGTAATCTTATTTATTTTTTTTAATTTCATAACAATATCCACTTACAAAAGATAATTAAGGCATTTTAATACCTTTGTAAATGTTCCTCTCTTTCCCTTATATATATTTTTTATTTATTTAAAATTTAATACTAATTTTATTAAAAATCAACTTAATCTTAGTATTAAACTGTTAAAGCTATGTTTATTTTTCTAACTATCATAAATATAATTAATCTATCACATATTATTATTTATAAAAAGTCTTAATTTACTCTTATAAATATAATTAAATATTCTTATAATTTTTATTTCTTATGCAAAAAAAACCTGTAAGAAATCTTACAGGTTTTTATCTTGGAGGCGCCACCCAGATTTGAACTGGGGATAAAGGTTTTGCAGACCTCTGCCTTACCACTTGGCTATAGCGCCATATTTTCTTGGAGCGGAAGACGGGACTCGAACCCGCAACTTTCACCTTGGCAAGGTGACAC
>CAUWNL010000028.1:0-35042 GCA_963559995.1 uncultured Sarcina sp. | reverse complement strand
TTAAAGCAAGAAGACAAAAAGGTAGAAAAAAATTAACAGCATAAGGGCCGCATTTGTGGCCTTTTTCTGCACAATAAGCAGAAAAAAGGAGAACAATTTCAATTATGTTGGAAAAGATAAAAAAGAACAATGAATTTAGACTTGTTTATAAAAGAGGAAAATCTATTTCTAATGAATTATTAGTTTTATATTTATTTAAGAACAATAAAAATAAGTATGAAGACAAATGTTTATTTAATAGAATAGGCGTTTCAGTTAGTAAAAAAGTAGGAAATAGTGTTGTTAGAAGTAGATCTAAGAGATTAATTCTTGAATGCTATAGATTAAATTGTAGTGACCTAAGTAAAGGATATGATTTAGTTTTTATAGCTAGGGGAAAGATTAAAGATAGACCATATAAAGATGTAGAAAAATCTTTAATTAATTTACTAAAGAGGGCTGGTCTTAAAAATGAAAAAAATATTTCTAATAATGATAAGGTTCTATAGAAAATATATTTCTCCCTTAAAGAGACCGTGTTGCATCTATTATCCAACTTGTTCTCAATACGCAATTGATGCTATACAAAAGTATGGAGCATTAAAAGGGGGATTTATGAGTATAAAGAGAATATTAAGATGCCATCCATTCCACGAAGGGGGATATGATCCTGTGGAATAAAACTTACGACTATATATGTATGCAGGAGGTTACGATTTGTACACAATATTAAGTCCTATTACGACTGTATTTACCGCAATATTTAATGCTATTCATAGTGTTGTTGCATCTACTGGGCTATTTGGTGTAGGTGCAGGATATGTAATGGCTGTATTAATTTTAACTATTTTAGTTAGACTTTTAATATTGCCACTTAACATTAAACAAATGAAATCTCAGCAAGCTATGGCAGAAATTCAACCTGAAATAGCAAAGCTTCAAAAGAAATACAAGGGTAATCCAGAAAAAGCTAATCAAGAGATGATGAGGCTTTATAAAGAAAATAAAATAAACCCTATGAGTGGATGCTTACCTTTATTAATTCAAATGCCAATATTATTTGCACTTTATTACGTGTTCTTTAATTTAAAGGCATTAGATGGTGTTAGTTTCTTATGGATAAGTAATTTAGCAGGGCATGATCCATATTATATATTACCTATATTAGCTGCACTTACAACTTATTTATCATCTTATGTTATAACTAAGACTACTGCAGCAGCAGGGCCTGCAGCTGGTGGTAAAGGAATGAATATGAGTACTATGAATGTTGTTATGGCTGGAGTTATGGGCTTTATGTCACTTCAATTTCCAGCAATGCTAGTATTATATTGGATAATAAGTAATGTAATACAGTTCGTACAATCATATTTCCTAATAATACTTCCAAAGAAAAGAAGAGAAAGATTATTACAAGATGAATAAAATCTATTTTATTTAGGTGGTGAATTTAGGTATGGAGTTTATTGAAGCTACTGGTAAAAACATTGATGAAGCTTTGAAGAATGCTTTAAACCAATTAAAAACAACACAAGATAAAATAGAATATACTGTTTTAGATGAAGGAAGTAAAGGCTTCTTAAATATAATAGGTGTAAAACCTGTTAAAGTTTCAGTTAGGCTGAAAAAGGATCCAGTTCTTGATGTAAAAAAATTCTTACAAGTAATTTTAATAAAGATGAATATGAAGGCTGATGTTTTAATTAAGGAAGTCAATAATGATTTGCATATAAACATAACTGGAGAAAATATAGGTTCTATTATAGGATATAGAGGTGAAGCTTTAGATTCTTTACAGTATCTAGTTAGTCTAGTAGCTAATAAGAATAATGAAGGTTCTTATAAAAAAGTTTTCTTAGATGCTGAAAACTATAGAGCTAAAAGACAAGAAACTTTAAAATTATTAGCAAATAAAACTGCTAATAAGGTGAAAAGGTATAAAAAAACAATAAGACTAGAACCAATGAATTCTTATGAAAGGCGAATAATTCATGGGGCTTTACAAAATAGTAATGATGTAAAGACCTATAGTGAAGGGGAAGAACCTTTTAGAAGAGTTGTTATTGATATTAGATAAATAAAACTACTTTAAGCAAGAGATTGTTTAAAGTAGTTTTTTATTTAAATTAATACTTTAATGGTAATAATAAATATATATTAAAATTTTGACTTATTGTTTATACTTATGTAAAATCAATATTATTGTGTACTATTCATATTTAAAGAAGGGAGAGAGCTTTATGAAAGAGTTTGATACAATATCTGCAATAGCTACGGCAATTGGAGAAGGTGGAATTTCAATTATAAGAGTATCAGGTAGCAAAGCTCTAGAAATAGTTAATAAGATTTTCAAGGGAAAAAATGTTAATGATATTTTTTCTATGAAGCCATATACAATGAGATATGGAAATATAGTTTCTAATGGTGAGATTATAGATGAAGTTGTTATAAGTTATTTTAAAGGTCCTAGAAGTTTTACAGCAGAGGACACTATTGAAATAAATTGTCATGGTGGAGTTATTGCCACAAATAGAATACTTCAAGAAACAATAAAAGCTGGGGCAAGGCTTGCAGAACCTGGTGAATTTACAAAAAGAGCATTTTTAAATGGTAGAATTGATTTAAGCCAGGCAGAGGCAGTTATGGATATTATAACTGCGAAAACAGAACTTTCAATGAAATCTGCAATGGCTCAAAGCCAAGGAACTTTATCAAAGGAAATAAATAGATTAAGAGCAGAAGCATTAAACGCTTTAACTTTAATTGAATATGCTGTAGATTTTACTGAAGATGATGAAGAACCTGATGAAGAAATTCCAGTGAATGTAAAAAAGCAAGTTGAAGATTTAATTGTTGAGATAGAAGATTTATTAAAGACTGCTGATGAAGGTAAGATAATAAAAGATGGACTTAG
Source organism: uncultured Sarcina sp. (assembly GCA_963559995.1). GTDB lineage: Bacteria > Bacillota > Clostridia > Clostridiales > Clostridiaceae > Sarcina. The sequence goes on along the minus strand of CAUWNL010000028.1, from coordinate 32,149 downwards.
TATGGTTATAGTTGGAAAACCAAATGTAGGAAAATCCTCTTTATTAAATGCTCTTTTAAAACAAAAAAGAGCAATAGTTACTGAAATAGCAGGAACAACAAGGGACGTTATAGAGGAATATATAAATTTAGATGGAGTGCCTATTAGAATAGTTGATACTGCAGGAATAAGAGAGACGGAAGATGTAGTAGAAAAAATAGGTGTAGAAAAATCTAAAGAAAAAATAAATGAGGCTGATTTAATAGTATTTATGCTAGACACTAGTAGAGAACTAGATGAAGAGGATAAAGAAATAATAAACTATATAAAAGATAAAAAACATGTAGTTATATTAAATAAGGTTGATTTAGATAGAAAATTAGACTCAGAACTTATTGATGATTTAAATAACATAATAGAAATATCAGCGAAAACTGGTTTTGGAATAGATAAATTAAAAAACAAGATAATAGATATGTTCTTTAATGGTGAGATAGATACTGAAAGTGTTATAATTACTAATACAAGACATAAACAGGCCCTTTACAGAGCCTTAGAAAATCTAAACTTAGCATTAGAGGGATTAAAAAACGGAGAGTTTTTAGATTTAGTATCAATATATGTAACATCTTCTTTAAGAGCTTTAGGAGAAATAACTGGGGATGAACTTGAAGAGGATTTAGTTAATAAGATATTCGCTGAGTTTTGTTGTGGAAAATAGGAGTATGATAAAAGATGAAATATATTGAAAAAAAGTATGATGTAGTTGTTATAGGTGCAGGTCATGCAGGATGTGAAGCAGCTTTAGCTTCAGCTAGAATGGGATGTAAGACTTTAGTTTGCACATTGACTTTAGATGCAATAGCTATGATGCCATGTAATCCTAATATAGGGGGAACTGCTAAGGGGCATTTAGTTAGAGAAATAGATGCACTAGGTGGAGAAATGGGTGTTAATATTGATAATACATTTATCCAATCAAGAATGCTTAATACATCTAAAGGACCAGCAGTTCACTCTTTAAGAGCACAGGCTGATAAAAAGAGATACCAAGAGAGAATGAAAGGTGTCTTAGAACAAGAGGAAAATTTAACTGTAAGACAATTAGAAGTTGTTGCAGTTGATGTAGAAGATAATAAAGTTAAAGGTGTATTAACTAGAAATGGTGCTTATTTCCCATGTAAAGCAGTAGTTATGACTAGTGGAACTTATTTAAAGAGCAGAATAATAATAGGTGATGTAAGTTATAATCAAGGACCAAATGGGTTATCTCCTGCTAATGAACTTTCACAAAGCCTTTTAGATAATGGAATTTCTTTAAGAAGATTTAAAACAGGAACTCCTGCTAGAATAAACAGAAAAACAGTTGATTTTTCTAAAATGATAGAACAACCAGGAGATGAAAGAATAGTTCCATTCTCATTTATAAGTGGAGATTTAGACAGAGATCAAATTTCATGTTTCTTAACTTATACAAATGAAAAAACTCATGAGGTAATAAGAGAAAACATAGAAAGATCTCCTATGTATAATGGAAGTATAAAAGGAGTAGGTCCAAGATACTGTCCTTCAATAGAAGATAAAGTTATGAGATTTCCAGATAAGGAAAGACATCAATTATTTATTGAACCAGAAGGAGAAAACACTCAAGAACTTTATGTAGGTGGTATGTCATCATCACTTCCTGAAGATGTTCAAATAAAAATGTTAAGAACAATAGATGGTCTTGAAAATGCTGAAATAATGAGAACAGCTTATGCAATAGAATATGATTGCATAGACCCAACACAATTAAAACCATCATTAGAATTTAAAAATATAGAAGGTTTCTTTAGTGGTGGACAAATAAATGGTAGTTCAGGTTATGAAGAAGCAGGAGCTCAAGGATTAGTTGCAGGGATAAATGCTGCTTTAAAGGTTCAAGGAAAAGATCCTATGATTCTTACAAGATCTGATGCTTATATAGGTGTCTTAATAGATGATTTAGTTACTAAGGGAACTAATGAACCATATAGAATGATGACATCAAGGGCTGAGTATAGACTTATATTAAGACAAGATAATGCTGATTTAAGATTAACAAAAATCGGTCATGATATAGGGTTAGTTACTGAAAAGAGATGGGAAGTTTTTAATGAAAGAAAAGCTAATATTGAAAATGAATTAGATAGAATTAAAAATCTTCAAATAACTAATAAAAGAGAAAACAATGAAATAATAGTTTCTTTAGGTTCAGCAGAACTTAAAAAGCCAATAAGTCTTTATGAACTTATAAAAAGACCAGAACTTGATTATTTTAGCGTAGTTGAGTTAGACCAAGAAAGACCAAATCATTCATTAGATATTGGTGAACAAGTTAATGTAATTGCTAAATATGAAGGATATATAGAGAAGCAATTAGAACAAGTTGAACAGTTTAAAAAGTTTGAAAAGAGATTACTTCCAGAAGATATAGACTATAATGATGTAAAGGGCCTTAGAATAGAAGCTATTCAAAAGCTTAATAAAATAAGACCCATAAACTTAGGTCAAGCATCAAGAATATCAGGGGTATCACCTGCTGATATGTCTGTTCTTATGATATATTTAGAACTTAAAAAAAGTAAAACTAATTAATTTAGTGTAGAAAGGTAATTTTCATGAAATATTTTGAATTAATGAAAAGTGCTTGTGATAGTGTAGAAATGGCTTTTGATGAAGACAAATATAATAAGTTTATAACTTATAAAAACCTATTACAAGAATGGAATGAAAAAATAAATTTAACTGCTATAACTGAAGATGAAGAAGTAATAAAGAAGCATTTTATAGATTGTATAAAAGCATTTAATGAAAAACAATTTAAAGAAGCTAAAACTTTAATTGATGTAGGAACTGGAGCAGGTTTTCCAGGGCTTCCTATAGCCATTATGAGAGATGATTTAAAAGTAACTTTATTAGATTCTTTAAATAAAAGAGTTAACTTTTTAAATCAAGTTAAAAACTCTTTAGGTTTAGAAAATGTAACTACTATTCATTCAAGAGCAGAAGATGGTGCTAGAAATAAAGAGTTAAGAGAAAAATTTGATATAGCAACATCAAGAGCTGTAGCTAATATGGCTGTGCTTTCCGAGTTCTGTCTTCCTTATGTAGAAGTAGGGGGTTACTTTATAGCATTAAAGGGACCTGCAATAACTGATGAACTTAATGAAGCTAAAAATGCTATAGGAACTTTAGGTGGAAAATTAGTTGGAGTTATAGAGGTTTCAATAGAAGATACTGATTTAAAGCATAACTTAGTTGTAGTTAAAAAGGTTAAAGAAACACCAAAAACTTATCCAAGAAAAGCTGGTTCTATAACTAAAAAGCCAATAAAATAGTTTATTGTTCAGCTATATTTTAAAGCTTACTTAAAAATGTTCCACGTGGAACATAAGAATAGACTTCAAGGATGTAATTTATAATAATGGAATGTTCCACGTGGAACATTTTATATATTAAGATATTTTATTTAGAAGTTGTATTTAAATGAATAATGATTAAAAAGTAAAGAACTTAGCTTAATTAAATAAAAAATAAAAAGTATAATGTTCCACGTGGAACATTGTACTTTTTATTTTTTTGTCTGTTTAAATCAACATACATTAATTAAAAGGTACAGATATGGTTTAGACTAGGTGAGTAGAGATAGTACGGTTAATACTGTACTAAAATATAGCCTTGTTTTAAAATATAGAAAATAAATAAAATGTTCTACGTGGAACATTTTTATATGTGAGGTTATTATGATAGAAGAATTAAATAAAAAAGATATTGATGAAATAATGAAACTTTGGTTAAGGACTACTACAGAGGCTCATAGTTTTATAAGTAAAGATTATTGGATTAATAATTACGATATTGTTAAAAATCAATATATACCTATTGCTAAAACTTTTATTTATAAGGAAGGTAATGTAATAAAGGGTTTTATAAGTGTTATAGACGATTTTTATATTGGTGCTTTATTTGTATTAAAAGAAGATCAGAATAAAGGAATAGGTAAACAGTTAGTAAATTATTGTAGCATTAAATATAAAAAATTAGAGTTAGCAGTTTATGTTGAGAATAAAAATGCTATTGGATTTTATAAAGGATGTGGTTTTAAAATTATAAGAGAGCAAAATAATGAAGAATCAAATCATTATGAATATGTAATGAGATTAGAAAAATAATGTTTCACGTGGAACATTAGTATTGATATTATGATAGATATTTTGAAATGGGTTAGATTTTTAAATAATATTTATTTATAAAACATATAGCGTCTTTCATTGTTTAAAATAAACAGATATAATAATTATATGTGAAAAGGGAGGTGGAAAGTCGAGAGTTTTTAATTCTTGATGTAATTATGAAAACTATATGTGTTTTTAATCAAAAAGGTGGCGTTGGAAAAACGACAACAAACATAAATATATGTTCATATCTTGCTATGGCTGGGCATAGGGTTTTAGCAATAGATATAGACCCTCAAGGAAATACCACAAGTGGTCTTGGAATAAATAAAATGAAATTAAATAAAAGTATGTATAATTTACTTACTGAGAATGAAAACATAGAATCAATAATAGTAAAGAGTGAGTTAGTTGATAATCTTTATATTGTTCCTGCTATGATGAATTTAGCAGGGGCAGAAATCGATCTTATAGGTTTAGAAAATAGAGAATCTATTCTTAAAAATCAGTTAGAAAAAATAAAAGATAAATATGATTATATACTAATAGATTGTCCCCCTTCTTTAGGAATGTTAACTATAAATGCGTTAGTAAGTGCAGATACTGTTCTTATACCAATGCAATCAGAATTTTATGCATTAGAAGGTGTAGGACAACTTATAGATACCATAAATAGAATTAAGAAGTCTCTTAATAAATCCTTAGAAATTGAAGGAGTTATTATGACTATGTATGATACAAGAACTAATTTAAGTAATGAGGTTTATAAAGAAGTTCAAAGTTATTTTAAAGACAAGCTTTATGAAACAACTATTCCACGAAATATAAGATTAGCAGAAGCACCAAGCTTCGGGCTTCCAATTGTGTTATATGATGATAAATGTAAAGGGGCGGAAGCTTATGAAAATTTAACTAATGAATTCCTTAAAAGACAAGGAGGTATAAGTTAAATGGCTAAAACTAAAAAGTTTGGACTTGGAAAAGGTCTTGATGCACTAATTCCTGTAAGTGATAGTGGTGTAAAAAAGGAATTATCAAATGAAGAAAAAAATATAATATTAGATTTAGATATAGAATTAGTTAAACCTAATAAAGAACAACCAAGAAAGTTTTTTGATGAAAGTAAAATTATAGAACTTTCTGAGTCTTTAAAGGAACATGGAATAATTCAACCTTTAGTTGTTAAGAAGATAGATAATATATACTCCATAATTGCAGGAGAAAGAAGATACAGGGCAGCAAAACTTGCTGGCTTTAAGAAAGTTCCTGCTATAATTATGGATATAAGTGATGCTAAACTTTTACAAGTTTCTTTAATTGAAAATATTCAAAGAGAAGATTTAAATCCTATAGAACAAGCTATTGCATATGAAAAGTTATTAAATGAGTATGATTTAACTCAAGAAGAGTTATCAATAAAAATAGGTAAGTCTAGAAGTTCAATATCTAATACTATGAGGTTATTAAACTTAGATGAGAGAGTCAAGGATTTTATAATTCAAGGTGTTATATCAGAAGGGCATGGAAAAGCTTTAATACCATTAGATAAAGAGAAACAATATGAAGCTGCACAAAAAATTATAGATGAATCTTTATCTGTAAGGGAAGCTGAAAGGTTAGTAAAAAATTATTTAAATGAAGAGATAAGTGTAGATGAAGATAAAACAGCTAAAAAAATGATTAATCCTTATTATAAAGATATAAAGGATAAGCTTCAAGATTATTTTGGCACTAAGGTAAATATAAATTCAGGTAAAAATAAGGGGAAAATAGAAATTGAGTATTATTCTGAAGAAGATTTACAAAGGATACTAGACATAATAAGTTTAGAGTAATGTTCCACGTGGAACATTACTCTTTTATTGTCATTATAAGGAGTTTTGCAGAAATGGATTATATATTAATTATTGTGAGTTTTAAATAGTTTATAAGTCTTAAGGATTTCTATAATATATTTTCTAATATAGAGTTTATAGAACTGTTTTTGTTTCCTAAAGATTTTAGAGTATAGTGGTGAATTCCTCTATATATAGTATTTGCAATTGTCATAACTGTATATAATCTTGTGTTTTGTAGAACCATAAATTCTAAACTGCCAGCAACATTTACTACACCCATAATGCTTAAGTCTCCAACAGGAGGTAGGTCTTTGTTAACGGCCATTCCAGGATATATTGGTTTTTTTTCTATAACTATTTTACCTACATTGTCTATGGAACCTAAGCAAGCATCAATAGCTATTATATAAGGTGATTTAAATTTTTTATTTATATCTTTTAAGATATCTTTTATATTTTTTGCATGAACAGGGTTTTCTAAATTTCCGTACACATATATATTACTTTTAGGAGAAAATTTCAGCTTTTCTCCAACTAAAGGGCCTAATGAATCCCCTGTAGATCTATCAGTACCTATACATACAAAAACTATTGGTCTATTTTGTTTTAATATAGGGCTTAATTCATTATATAAATAATCTCTTATAATAAATGGAGATTTGCTATTTAATGCATCAATACATAAATTATTTTTCAAAAGTAACACCTCCCTTATAGATAATTATTTACTCTTATATGGAAAAATATACTATAAAACATCAAATTTATTAAGCATGTTATAAAAAACTACCATAAATATAAAAAATATTACCCCTAGGAAGCCATATACTTGAAGCCCTATAAAAATAGCCATTAATGAACCTAAAGGACTAATTCCTAAAGCACTAGAAATAAGTTTAGGTTCTAGAAGTTGTCTAGTAATGATTATTAATATATAAAGTATTAAAAGAATAATTGCTATAAGGTATTCTTTGTTTAATATTTTTATTATTATTAATGGTGCGTAGACTAAAATTGTACCAACAACAGGAAGTAGATCTAATATCCCAGATAACAAACTAAGAACTAAGGAATATTTTATTCCTAAAAAATAAAAACCTATAAATGTTAATGATGTTGATACTGCTATTAAAATAATTGTAGATAGAACATAATTTAGTATCATTTTCTTGCTGTGTTTAATCATATTTAGTATCTTAGGATATTTATATAAAGTACTTGATTTTAAAAATTTATTATAAGAATTTATAGATACTTCTTTTGTAAGTAAATAGGTTGATATTAAGGTGAAAAATATAGTCATAATCCAATAAGGTACAAATTTTATCATATTAAATACCTGTTGAAATATATACATTGTAGAATTAATACCACTATTTATAAGATAATGAATAGTGGTATTAATTTTTTCTACAATGGATTGGTCAAAAGTGGTACTTAAGCTATAAGTTGAGTTTTGTAACGATTTAATGTACATGAAGATATTTTCTTTATTCTCTATAAAAATTCCTTCTATATGCTTAGTTAAATTTACAGTTTCAGATATAAATACTACTGTTACTAAAAAAAGTACTAAAAGTAAGGAGAGAAACAAAAATATAGTTGTAATTAAAGATGAAAGCCAAGGTCTTATATTAAATTTTTTTATTAGGTATCTAGAAGGCCTTTTTAATAAAAAGGCAAAAATTAAGGCTAGTACAAAGGGTAAAGTATATTTTAATGTCTTAAAAAACAATATAAATAAAATTGTATAAATAAAAATAAATAAAAATATCGATTTAAATCTTTTAAGTAAAAGATTATTTTCCAAATATTTACCTCCTATTTTTTATGTTATTTATAGCCTTTAAGAATATATCTATTTCTTTTTCCGTATTAAAGTATCCAAAACTTACTCTAACAGAGCCATTAGGATAAGAACCTACAGTTTTGTGGGCAAGGGGTGCACAGTGAAGTCCTGTTCTAGAACTTATGTTAAACTCGGTATCTAAAATATACCCTACAAGGGAAGGATCCATATCATTAATATTAAAGGAGATAACAGAAGTTTTTTTCTTCATATCTAAAGAACCATAAATTTTTATGTCTTTTATATTTAGTAAGCCATCTAGAGCTTTTTGACAAAGAAAATCTTCTTTTCCCTTTATGGTGTTTATGCCTTCCTTATTAATATAATTTATGCCATGAAGTAGACCAACTATTCCTGGGATATTTAAAGTTCCACATTCAAACTTATCAGGAAGAAAATTAGGTTGGGCTAGGAGAGAAGAGTTACTTCCAGTTCCACCTACAAAAACAGGCTTAGCTTCTTCATTTAATTTATCATCTATTATAAAGCCACCTATTCCTTGAGGTCCTAAAAGTGATTTATGTCCAGTAAAAGCTAAGGCACTTAGGGATAAATCTTTCATATCAATTGGGATTATTCCAGCACTTTGAGCACCATCTAAAATTAAAAAAATATCTTTTTCTTTGCAAATATTACTTATTTCTTTTAAAGGTTGTATAGAGCCCACTAAGTTTGAACTATGAGATAAAATTATAAGTTTAGTGTTAGATTTTATATGAGATTTTAATTTAGCAGTATCTAAAAAACCAAGTTTATTACAACTAACAATATCAACTTCAACACATTCTAACTCTTCTTTTAATTTAAATAAAGGTCTTAAAACAGAATTATGATCCATAGAAGTAGTTATAATATGCCAATTAGGTTTTATAATGGAGTTAAGCAAAATATTTATAGACGAGGTTATATTATTTGTGAAAATTACATTTTCATTTTTATCATAATTGAAAAATTCTTTTAAGGTCTCTCTACATTCATAAACAACTCTACTACTTTGTAAAACCGTTTTGGATGAACCACGATTAGCACTTCCACCAAAACTTGTCATTTGCCTTATCATTGCATCTACAACTTCTTTAGGTTTAGGAAAAGAAGTTGCTGCATTATCAAAATATATATTATTCAAATTAATCACTCCAAATCTTAATTTACATTACTATTTATTATATAAAGTAAGTTTAATGTTTTTTTAATAAAAATCCAATGGTATTTTACATTTTTAAAATATAATATATACTATATAAGTTAATAAGATATATGGAGGAATTTTTATGAAATACTTTATAATGGTTTTTAATAATACCAATGATGCTATGAATGGAGAAAAGACTTTTAAAGATAATAATATGGAATTTGCTATAATGCCAACTCCAACATATATAACACAAAGTTGTGGTATATGCATAAGATTTGGTGATAATATGATTGAAAAAGTTAACTCTATAATTGAAAAAGATAATTTAAGATTTAAGAATATATATTTAAATAATGGTTTAGAATTTTTAGTATATAAATAAAATAGGAGTATGCAAGTGGAAAGTGAAATTACAAATTTGTTAGGCCAAGAAACAATAAATTTCTTTGGAATTAGTATAAGTACGGAAACTATAGCAAAGGTAATTATAAAGATACTTTTGATACTTATAATATTTATTTTAATGATGATTGCTATAAAAGTGGCTAATAAATTTATAGATAAAATGGTGAAGAACCAAATAGAGAGTAAGCACAAATTTAGCATGGAAGAAAAAAAGGCGAATACTATAGGTATTCTTTTAAAGAGTTTAGTTAGATATAGTGTTTATTTTTTAGGTGTTACATCTATGTTATCTTTAATTTTTGGACCAATATCTTGGGCTTTTGCGTCTGTTGGAGGGGTTGCTGTAGGTCTTGGTGCTCAAAGCTTTGTTAAGGACTTAATAAATGGAATATTTATTTTATTTGAAGAGCAATACTCTGTTGGTGATTATGTAACTATTGACAATAGTAAAGGAATAGTAAAAGCAATAGGTCTTAGAACTACAGAACTTAGAGACTTTAATGGTGATGTATATATAATTCCAAATGGTGCAATACAGGTTATAGTAAATCATTCTAAAGGTGATATGAGAGTATTAATTGATGTTGGTATAGCCTATGAGGCTGATATAGATACTGCTATAGATGTTATAAATGAGGTGTGTAGAGAGTATAACGCAATAAATCCTAATATAACAACTCCAATGGAAGTTTTAGGGGTCACTGCTTTAAATGATTCAAATGTAAATATAAGAGTAGTTGGCGAAACAAAGCCAATGAAGCAATGGGAAGCTGAAAGAGAACTTAGGAAGAGAATAAAACTTAGACTAGATGATAAGGGTATAGAAATACCATATAATAAAGTTCAAGTTATAAATAGTAAATAAAAAAGGAGGATTAATATAATTGATAGAAAAATTTTATTTAGGTGATATAGTTCAAATGAAAAAACAACATCCATGTGGTAGCTATGACTGGGAAGTTTTAAGACTTGGTGCAGATATAAAGATAAAATGTGTGGGATGTGGAAGACTCGTAATGCTACCTAGAAGTAAATTTCAAAAAGGTGTAAAGAAAATTATAAAAAGTAATGCACCAGAAGAAGAAACTGTATAAAATTTTTAAAATAGGTAAATTAATTAAATATTGATACTAAAACAAAACTTGCAATAAGGCGGTTTTAGTGTTAAAATACTTAATTGTAATCCCTGCTGTACAAAGTACAGCCATAGTCCATAGGGAGGAGGTGTAATTGATGAGAAAGTACGAAAACATATTTGTAGCACATCCATCATTAGACGAGGAAGCTGTTAAAGCTTTAATCGAAAAATTCAAGGGTGTTATAGAAAATGGTGGCGGAACTATCGAAAACGTAGATTTCTGGGGTAAGAGAAAATTAGCTTACGAAATCGCTAAAGTTAACGAAGGTTACTACACTTTAATAAACTTTACTGCAGGTCCAGAATTACCAAAAGAGTTAGACAGAGTTTTCAGAATCACTGATGGTATCATAAGACACATGATCGTTAAAGAAGAAAAATAAGAGGTGAATGAGTATGAACAAAGTTGTTCTTATAGGTAGATTAACTAAAGATCCTGACTTAAGATTTGCAGCAGGTAGTGGTACAGCTGTTACAAGATTAACTTTAGCAGTTAACAGACCATTTAAAAAGGATGAGGCAGACTTTATTAATTGTATTGCATTTGGAAAAACTGGAGAAATAATAGCTCAATACTTAACTAAAGGTAGACAGCTTGCTATATCTGGAAGTATTCAAACAGGTAGCTATGAAGCTAAAGATGGAACTAGAAGATACACTACTGATGTAGTTGTTGATAGTTTTGATTTTATAGATTCAGGTTCTGGTAATGGCAATTCTAGAGGAAACTCAAACTTTAATGCCGGAGGCAATAATAATTTTAATGACACAGGATTTGGTTCACAAAACAATTCATTTAATGAATCTTCGTTTAATAATGACGACATGATGCCAATAGATGATGGAGATATTCCATTCTAATTCAATAATTTAAGGTAAGGAGGAATCGTAATGAGCAGAGAAAGAGACGCAAGAAAAGGCGGAAAGATGAGAAGAGCAAGAAAAAAAGTTTGTATCTTCTGTGTTGATAAAGCTGAATCTATAGATTACAAAGATGTACCAAAATTAAAGAAGTACATTACTGAAAGAGGTAAGATATTACCAAGAAGAATTTCAGGAACTTGCGCTAAGCATCAAAGACAATTAACAGAAGCTATAAAGAGATCAAGAAATATAGCATTACTACCATTTACAACTGAGTAAAAAGTAGTAGTTTATTGCCCCTGACATATGTCAGGGGTTTTTATTTTAATATATATAAAGCACAATATTAAACGTAAATATTTACAGAGAAAGTGGGTTTCTTATTGCATAAAAATAGAAAAATAAATACAATAATATTATGGTAAAGAGGTGTATATGTAGAGTACTATGAAGATAAGTAATTTTATATACAAATTTAGAAAGTTATAAATTTTGATTGGAGGAAGATATGGAGAATAGGGCTAAAAATAAATGGATAGTAGAAGCTAGTTTTATGGCTGCTATAACATTTATACTTATGATGCTTACAGCTACGCCTATGTTTGATGTAATAGGAAGTTTTATAGTTCCTATACCAATAACTATTCTTTATCTAAGACATGGAAAAAAGGCAGCGTGGTTAAGTGTTATTGTAGCTGGAGTTTTAGGTGCTTTATTTTATACACCATTGATTATACTAAATGTTCTCATAGTATATGGACCAATAGGAATAGCACTGGGATATTGTATAAAAAAAGAAAAAACTGCTGTTAAAACAATAGTCACTCTAGGTCTAATTAACTGTATTGGTAATATAGTAAACTATATTATAATATTTACAGGATTAAGTGGAGTAACTCTTACACAATATCTAGAAGGAATTGTTGATGTATTCCATCAGGCAGCTAATATGTCAGCAGGTATGGCACAGACATCAGCGGTTACGCAACAAATAGTAGAGTTTTATAGATCAATTAATATAGATTTTATTTTAATGATTTTACCTATAGGATTTATAATGGCTATAATACTATCATCATTTCTTAATTTTATAATAGCTAGAGGAATATTAAGAAGGTTAGGATTTAAAGTTAAGTCTTTACCTCCTTTTTCAAGATGGTATTTAGATAACAGAATATCAGCTATATTAATAATTCTTTTCTGTTTATCATATATAATGAAAGTTAATAATGTACTTTATAGTGAGACTTTCTTTATAACTATGATTTATCTATTAATGTTTATATTTATGATTCAGAGTTTATCTGTAATTGCTTATTTCTTAAAGAATGCAGTAAAATTAAGCAATCCACTTATAGTTTTTATTGAAATTATTATACTTTTATTTCCTTTATCCATATATATAATTGCTATTGGAATAGGGGATTTAATAATGGATATAAGAGGCGTGGATCCTAATAGTTTAAAAAACTTTATTAAAGGAAAGATAAATAAATAAAAAATTAGTAGAAATTAAATGGGAGAATGTTTTAGATGGAGTTAAATTTTTTAAATAAAAGTCCTAAGGTTACTATTTACTTAGTTGTAGTGCTTATTATATCTTTAATATTAGCATTTTTTAGATTATCATTTACATTATTCTTGTTTTTAGGATTAAGTTCTATATATTTAGGACATATAATAAAAGTTTTAACTGAAGAAAAAAGATTAAATGAGAATAATATTGAAAATTTATCTATAAATATAAACAATAATATAAGAGAAAATATCTTTAATCTTATATATCCCATATGTATGCTAAATTTAAATGGAGATATAATTTGGTACAATAAAAGCTTTGAAAAATTATTTGCTATTAATGATGCTAAGGGAAGTAATTTAGTTTCAGTAGTTAGGGGAATAGCTTTAGATAAAGTATTAAAGTGTGATAAAAAGCAATATCAAAAAATAAAGATAAAAAAATCAATTTACGAAGTTTACGGTAAAATGGTTATTCAAGATAGTAATACTCATTTTTGCATGGTACATTTTAATGATGTCACTTACTTAAGTGAAAAAACTAAAGAAAGTATAATTTTAATAGAAGTAGATAATTTAAGTGAAGTTGTAAAGAGTACTGATGAAAATATTAGACCATTATTAGTTGCAGAAGTAGAAAGAACATTAAATAATTACGCAAACTCTATTGATGCTATGATAAAAAAATATGATTATGGAAAATATATATTATCTGTAGATGATAATGTTATTGAAAATGAAATGAAGAAAAAATTCGATATACTAGATAAAATAAGGGATATAAACTTTGGAAATGAAATAGAAGTTACCCTTAGTATTGGTATTGGAAGGGGAAGAAACACTCCTGCTAAAAACTATGATGATGCAACCCGCGCAAAGGAATTAGCCCTTGGTAGGGGTGGAGATCAAGCGGTTGTTAAAAGTGAAAAGGAAATATCATTTTTTGGAGGAAATACTAAAGAGTTAGAAAAAAGAACAAAGGTTAGAGCTAGAGTTGTAGCAAGGGCCTTAAAGGAACTTGTTTATGAAAGCAGTAAAGTTTATATAATGGGACATAAAAACCCTGATATGGATTGTTTTGGTGCATCCCTTGGTATAGCTTCTGTAGTTAAGGGACTTGGAAAGAACGTAAAAATAGTTTTAGATGACAATACTAGTGCAATAGATATCTTTTTAGAGAAAATTAACAATAAAAAAGAATATAATGATTTGTTTATTTCACTTAAAGATGCTAAAATCACAATAGACAGCAATACTTTATTGATATTAGTAGATGTTCATAATAAAGGATATGTTATGGATATTGAGTTAGTTGAATTATCTAATAAAGTTGTTATAATAGACCATCATAGAAGAAGTCCTGATATAATAGAAGGAGCCATGTTAACATACTTAGAAGTATATGCTTCATCTACATCAGAACTTGTAACAGAGATGGTACAATATATGCTAGATAAACCTAAGATAAGTAAATTAGAAGCTGAAGGTTTACTTGCTGGAATATATATGGATACTAAGAACTTTACCTTTAAAACAGGAGTAAGAACATTTGAGGCAGCGTCATTTTTAAGAAAGCTTGGTGCTGACACTATTGATATTAAGAAAATGTTTAGTAATAATTTAGAAAGCTACATAACTAAGGCAGAGATAATAAAATCAGCAAAAGTAGAAGATAATATAGCAATTGCTATATGTCCTCCTAGCGTTAAAGACACGGTTACAGCAGCACAGGCAGCTGATGAGTTGTTAAATATTACAGGTATTAAAGCATCTTTTGTATTTGTTATAATAGATGACAGTATATGTATAAGTGGAAGATCATTTGGAGACATCAACGTACAGGTAATATTAGAAGCATTAAACGGGGGAGGACATATGACTATGGCAGGAGCACGTTTAAAGGGTGTTTCCTTAGAAGATGCCTTAACTATGTTAAAGAAATCAATAAAAGAAAACTTAAGGGAAGGTGAGCAATAATGAAAGTAATATTACTTCAAGACGTTAAAAAATTAGGAAAAAAAGGTGATGTAGTTAGTACATCAGATGGGTATGCAAGAAATTTCTTATTTCCAAGAAATTTAGCACAAGAAGCAACAGAGTCAAATCTACATGTTTTAAATGCTAAAAAAGATGTAGAAAGAAGAAAAAAGACTGCTGAAGTAGAGGCAGCACAAAAACTTGCAGAAGATCTTAGAGATAAAGTTGTTAAAATAGAAGCAAAAGCTGGAGATAGCGGAAAATTATTTGGTGCTATAACTAGCAAAGATATTGCAGACAAAATAAATGATCAATTTAAGGTAAAAGTTGATAAAAAGAAAATTGTAATGGATACAATAAAAATTGCGGGGACATACAATATAGAAGTTAAACTATATCCAGAAGTTTCAACAAAAATGAAGGTGATGGTGTCTCCTATTAACTAAGGGGGATTTAATTTTGAAATCATTAAATGAAATAGATGCACTATATGAGGCTTTAAACAGCGATTTAAGCGTAGATGCTCAAGTAAATGTGCTTTATGAAGTAACTAAAAATATATTAGATGAAGGTGCTATGAGAGCTAGAACTATTAGATTTAAACTTCAAAAAATGGTTAAATCTGATAGTCCTTATGAAAGATTATATGCTCTAAGCAATATAATATTAGAGGGAAATGGAATAAAGGAAATTCCAAATGAAGAAAATATAGAAGAGATTTTAAAAGTAGTTTGCTCTAACATATCAGATGTTATAGCTAAAAGATATGTTCAAACTGAAATAGAAAAAAAGGTTGAACAGTTCTTAATGGAAAAGCAAGATAAGTATGTTGATGAAATAAGACTTAATATAATGAAGAAGCAAAAAGGTAACGAAAACGCTAAAACATTAAAGAAGTTAACAGATTTAGAGGCTTTAGATAGTAGAGAAAAGAATAAAAATATAATGTCACTTTTAAGACCAGAACATTTTGAAGAAATAGTAGGTCAAGAAAGAGCTATAAAATCTTTATTATCAAAACTTGTATCTCCATATCCACAACACATCATACTTTATGGGCCTCCAGGAGTTGGTAAAACAACAGCGGCAAGAATTGCTTTAGAGATGGCAAAAGAATTTAAAGCAACTCCTTTTGATGGTGAGTCTAAATTTATAGAGGTTAATGGAACTACTTTAAGATGGGACCCAAGAGAAATAACAAATCCACTTTTAGGTTCAGTTCATGATCCTATATATCAAGGTAGTAAAAGAGATTTAGCTGAAATTGGGGTTCCAGAACCAAAGCCAGGGTTAGTTACAGATGCTCATGGTGGAGTTTTATTTATAGATGAAATTGGAGAATTAGATGAGATTCTTCAAAATAAATTATTAAAAGTATTAGAGGATAAGAGAGTTGAGTTTTCATCATCTTACTATGACCCAGATGATGAAAATGTTCCAAAATATATAAAATATTTATTTGATAATGGAGCACCAGCTGATTTTGTTTTAATAGGTGCAACAACAAGGGATCCTGGTGAAATAAATCCAGCCCTTCGTTCAAGATGTACAGAGGTTTATTTTGAGCCTCTAGCTTCAGAGGATATTGAAAAAATAGTTAAAAATGCAGCCCAAAAGCTTAATGTATCATTAGAGGAAGGTGTAGCAAAACTTATATCATCATATACAATAGAAGGTAGAAGAGCAGTGAATATATTAGCTGATGCTTATGGTGGTGCTATATATAGAAATGATGGAACAGTTAAGGATAATGAAAAGATACTTCTAAAGGATGTAGAGGAAGTTTTAAGTATAGGAAGATTTACTCCTTATGAAAGAATTGAAAAATTAGAAGATAAGGAGATAGGCCATATATATGGACTTGGAGTTTCAGGATTTTTAGGTTCAACTCTTGAAATCGAGGCTACTGTATTTAAAGCAAGGAAAGAAGGACAAGGTCATATAAGGTTTAATGATACAGCAGGATCTATGGCTAAGGATTCAGTATTTAATGCAGCTTCTGTAATAAGAATGGTAACTGATAAAGATATAAATGATTATGATATTCATGTAAATGTAATTGGTGGAGGTAACATTGATGGGCCTTCAGCAGGAGCGGCTATAACAATATGCATAATTAGTGCTCTTTTAAAGAAACCAATAAGACAAGACTTAGCAGTTACAGGAGAAATATCCCTAAGAGGACATATAAAACCTGTAGGTGGAATATTTGAAAAAGTTTATGGAGCAAGAAGAAAAGGAATAAAACTTGTTACTGTTCCAAAGGATAATGAAAAGCAAATACCAGTAGGTCTTAAGGATGTAGAGGTTAAAGCTATAAGTAATATTGAAGAATTAATGGATATAGCTTTTAACTAAATAATAGAATTTAATGGAATAGTAAAAACTGTGAGGTAAGTTAAGTACTTCACAGTTTTTTAGTTTGGGTTAAATAAATTTAGATAGAAGAGGTGTCATATATATTATTATAAGATATTTAGTAAATGTTTTCAATACTGAAAAATCTAAATTTTCAGAATATTAATTAGGAAAGATGAGATATTTAAAGATAAGTTAGTGTAAGCGTATTACAAAAAAATAATTATATTTTCCTAAGATTAACAAAAGTAATATAATTAATTTATAGGAATTATATTACTTTAAACGTTTAAATAGTATTTCCATTACGTAAAAACAGGTATTTCCATATCTAAAGATGAAAATTTTGATTCTTAATTCTTAATTCTTAATGTAAAGTGGTAACTTATTCGTAGAATAAATTCAAATAAGGAATTCAAGAAAGGATATGATATTATGGAAATTAAAAGGAAAATAATAAATTAGTACCTATCTTAGTTTCATTACCAGCTATTGGCTTAGGGCTTGCTTGGAATATGAATAGTACAGTAGTTCCATTGTTAGTAGCCATTACTACTAAATCTTCTTTTTTGTTAGGAATTTTAGTTGCTATGGCATCAGTTACAGGGATTTTTGCACCATACATATCAGGTATTTTAAGTGATAGAGTAGGAAAAAGAAAACCCTTTGTTTTAGTTGGATCCTTAGCAGGAGCTGTTTTTCTATTTTTATTAGGCTATTCTTCTTTCTATTTTGAAATGTTTATTTTTGCATTTTTATTTTACTTATCAATGAACTTTTACCAAGGTGCATATTATGCATGGGTACCGGAAGCTGTTGGAAAAGAGGATGTTGGACTTGCAACAGGATTTAGAACAGCATTCTATTTTATTGGTGGAATTATAGTATTTGGTATTGGTGTTGTTTTATTTAATGTAAACCCAGCTTTACCACTTGTGGTATCAGGAATAGTTGTAATAGTAACAAATTTAATAACTGTCGCTACTGTAAAGGAAGACAGTGCACGTTTAGTAAAATCAACATCTAAGCTAAGTTTTGATTTCATAAAAAATAAATCAGCAATGAAAGTATTTATGACAGCGTTTTTCTTATATTTATCTTATGGATTTATAATGCCATATTGGATAAAATACTATGAAAAAATGAATGGCTTCACAAGTAATGAAATTAGTACAGCATTAATTGGTATGACATTAATGGGTCTTATATTTTCAATATTTATAGGAAAATTGTGTGATAAATATAATAAGCGATTAATCTTATTTATTTCTTGTGCGGTTTGGCTTGTTGGATTTATTGTAGGAGCCTTTGTTATGAATATAAGTATGTTATGGGCATTTACACTAATCTTTGGATTAGCTTGTGCTATATTTAGTGTAGTATTTTATGCTTTAATACCAGCAGTTGCTCCTAAAGATAGATTAGGTGAATATATGGGAATAAATAATGTATTTTTATGTGTACCTCAAATTATAGGTAACCTTGTAGGTGGAGAATTAATAGCCAATGAACCATTTTTAATATTTCCTCTTTGTATAGTCTTTATAATCATAGCAATGTTAATTTGTGTTATAGGAAAAATGGAACTTAATGATGGTAAAAATATACCTAAATTTGAAGAACATAAATCTAAAGCAGCTTAAAAAATTATTTAAGATTTAAATATTAATAAGGAAGTGACTGGTTATGAAATATTTAGTATTAGATATAGGTGGAACATCAATTAAGTATGCATTAATGACTGAGAAATTAGACTTTTTGGAAAAGGGAAAAGTAAAGACTCCTAAAGATTCTATAGAAGAATTTATAGATGTTATAGGAAACATTTATGATAAATATAAAGAAGATATAGAAGGAATGGCTTTAAGTATTCCAGGAATCTTAGATAGTGATACAGGCTATATGTATACAGGCGGAGCTTTAGAGTATAATGTAGGAAGAAACATGGTTAAAGTATTAGGAAAAAGATGCAAAACTAAAATAACTATTGAAAACGATGGTAAATGTGCAGCTTTAGCAGAACTTTGGAAAGGAAACCTACAAGACTGTGAGAACGGAGTAGTTATTCTTCTTGGAACTGGAGTTGGTGGAGGAATAATCAAAGATAGAAGGCTTTACAAAGGTAAACATTTCTTTGCAGGAGAGTTTAGCTTTATAGCAAGTAATATAAATGTAATGACTAATAATGATAAGGAGTGGTGGGGAACCTTAAATGGTTCAGATGGTCTTTTAGACGATTTTGCTAGAATTAAAAATTTAAGTAGAGATGAAATTGATGGTATTACATTCTTTTGGTATGCAAATAATGGAGATAAAGATGCATTAGATATTTTAAATAGATTTACTTATAAAACAGCCCTTGCAATAATAAATCTTCAATGTATTTTAGATGCTGATAAATATCTAATTGGAGGCGGAATAAGTGAGCAAGATATTTTAATGGAGTATATTAAAAAGAATATTGATGATTATCATAGCCAGTTTGAATATTTCTTCCCAAAACCAGTTGTAGATAGATGTAGATTTAGAAATGATTCAAATTTAATCGGAGCATTATATAGCTTCTTAACAAGAAGATAATTTAAATAATTAATTAAGGAGGGAGAATAAAGATGATAGCAGTAATAGTTGCCACTCATGGAGAGCTTTCAAATGAAATAGTTAAAGTATCAGAGATGATATTTGGAAAACAAAAAATGTAGGAATTGTTACTTTTCTTAAAGAGGAAAATATAGAAGACCTTAAAATAAAATATAATGAACAATTAAATGTTTTAAATAAAGATGATGGTGTTTTATTTTTAGTAGATATATTTGGAGGAAGCCCATTTAAAATAGCATCATCTATAGCTCTACAAAATGAAAATATGGATATAATAACAGGTGTGAATTTACCTATGTTATTAGAAATATATAAGCTAAGGGATTATTTAGGCTTAAAGGAAATAGTTAAGTTTACAAAAGATTCAGCAAAAGATGGAATTAAATCATTAAAAAATAACATATTATAATTTAATATTTCTAAATTTAAAGAAATAAGCTATATCAAAACAAGATATAGCTTATTTTATTTTATAATTTATGGTAGCTATATTATTTATATATAATTTGTCGTAACAAGAATGGTTCACAATTAAAAGTATATATATTATAATTAAAATTTAGGAAGATTTTAATTATAATATTGGATTTTTAGTTTTTATCATAAAGAATAAAAAGATGTTCAAAACTAAATACAAATAATTATAGCCTTAAGTTAAGGTGTTATTAATATTAAAAAATTAATTTATAGAATGGGGGGTTTATTCATTGGAGGGACCAGGAATAAAAAGCTATCCTCAAAGTATAGAGGCTGAAAAATCTGTCCTAGGCTCTATGATGATAGACAAAAATGTTATAGTACAGGCGGCAGAAGTGTTAAGTGCTGATGATTTTTATAGAGATGCTCATAAGCATATATTTAAAAGCATTATTGAAATGTATCAAAAAGATGAACCTGTAGATCAAATTACTCTTTTAGAATATTTAAAATCTACTGATAGGTTAGAAAAAGCTGGGGGAATAAGTTATATAACAGAAATAGGATCAGCAATTCTAACAACGGCAAATGTAAAGTCATATATAAAAATAGTAGAAGATAAGGCAACTTTAAGAAAGCTTATTCAATCCTCAACTAAAATAATAGAGAGTTGTTATAATAATCAAGATGATGTAGAAAAAGTTATAGATACAGCAGAAAAGAAAATATTTGATTTAGCTGAAAAAAAGAATAGTGGTGATTTTGAACCTTTAAGTAATATTTTGGAAAGAGGGTTTGAACAAATAGAAGCTCTTTTTAATAATAAAGGTGAGGTTACAGGGGTTGGCTCTGGATTCAAAGATTTGGATGAACTAACGTCTGGGTTTCAAAAGGGTGATATGGTATTGATTGCAGCAAGACCCTCAATGGGTAAAACTACCTTTGCTTTAAATATAGCAGAGCATGCAGCCCTAAGACAGGGGAAGAGCGTTGTTGTATTCTCTTTAGAAATGTCTAAGGAACAGTTAGCTTATAAACTCTTATGTTCAGAAGCTAATGTAGATATGTTAAAACTTAGAACTGGAGATTTAGAAGATAAGGATTGGGAAAACATTGCTAGAGCATCAGGACCCTTATCATCAGCTAAAATATATATAGATGATACAGCTGGGGTTTCTATAATGGAAATGAGGTCAAAGTGTAGAAGACTTAAAATGGAATATGGAGTAGATCTTATTTTAATTGACTATCTTCAGCTTATGAGTGGTAGTGGGGAAGAAAGTAGACAACAAGAGGTTTCAGAAATATCAAGAAATATTAAGGCTATTGCAAAAGAAATGCAATGTCCTGTTATTGCCCTTTCTCAGTTATCTCGTGCACCTGAGCAAAGAGCAGACCATAGGCCAATGCTTTCTGATTTAAGAGAATCAGGTTCAATAGAACAAGATGCTGACCTTGTTATGTTTTTATATAGAGATGAGTATTATAATAAAGAAACTGAAGAAAAAAATGTTGCTGAATGTATTATAGCAAAGCAAAGAAACGGTCCTGTTGGAACTGTTAAACTAGCTTGGATTGGGCAATTTAGTAAATTTGGAAATTTAGAGCACAATTATAGAGAATAAATATTAGACTATGGTTTTAGCACGTAATGATTTTGGAAGTGTGTATACATTCTTAAAACATTATATACTAAAGCATAGTCTAAATTATTACATATTAAAAGAAAGGTAGTGACTTACATGAATAAGATAATAGGCTTTATTGGTTGTGGAAATATGGGAAGTGCAATGGTTGGTGGAATAATAAATTCTGGCCTCGTAGACTCAATAAATATAATAGCATCATGTAAAAGAGAATCTAGTGCTAAAAATTTAGAAGAAAAGTTTAATATAAAAACAACTTTAAATAATGCTGAAGTTTGTAAGAGTAGTGACATAATATTTTTAGCTGTTAAGCCTTATATGTATAAAGATGTTATAGAAAAGATAAAAGATTATATAGACGATACAAAAATAATAGTTACAATAGCAGCTGGGATTACAATAGCGCAGGTAGAAGAATGGTTTAATAAAAAGGTTAAGATAGTTAAGACTATGCCAAATACACCAGCTTTAGTTGGAGAAGCAATGACTGCTATTTGCGCAAATAAAAATATAAAAAATGATGAGTTAAATATAGTTATAGATATATTTAATTCTTTTGGAAAAAGTGAAGTTTTAGAAGAAAAATATTTTCATGCCTTTACTGCCCTTTGTGGCTCATCACCAGCCTATGTTTATATGTTTATAGAGTCTATGGCAGATGCTGCTGTAAAACAAGGCCTGCCAAGAGATAAAGCATATAAGATGGCATCACAAGCTGTTTTAGGTTCAGCAAAAATGGTTTTAGAAACAGGAGAAAATCCAGGAAAATTAAAAGATAATGTTTGTTCACCAGGAGGAACAACAATAGAGGCTGTTATAGAACTTGAAAGACAAGGATTTAGAAATGCAGTAATAAGTGCTATAGAAAAGTGTGAAGAAAAATCAAAGAGTATGTAATATAAAAAATTTATCTTTAGTACAGTGTTGGTTTTAAGTTAAGCTATTCTTTCTAACTTAATTAAAGCCAACACTTATTTATAAAATTTATTTATTATCACTAAAAACTTTTTTATTAAGTTCAAGACCTGTTTTAGTTATTGCAAGGCCACCCATAGCAGTTTCTCTTAGAGTACTTGGCATATCACGGCCAATTCTATACATAGCTTCAACAGTATCATCAAAAGGAATTTTACTAGTTATTCCTGCCAAAACTAAATCTGCAGTTGTAAGGGCACTTACAGCACCAGCAAAGTTTCTTTTAGCACAAGGAACCTCTACAAGACCAGCTATTGGGTCACATACTAATCCTAATATATTTTTAAATACGATGGCAGCAGCATTTAGTGCCATTTCAGGTGTTCCACCCATTATTTCCACAGTGGCAGCAGAAGCCATAGCAGCGCCAGAACCACATTCAGCTTGGCAACCACCTTCTGCACCAGCTAAAGTCGCATTTTGTGCTATAATCATTCCAACAGTAGAAGCGGCTAAAAGCCCTTTAATCATGTCATCATCAGAAAGATTCAATCTTTCACCTACAGTTAATATGACAGCAGGTAGTATTCCACAAGAACCAGCTGTAGGGCAGGCCACAATTCTTCCCATAGAAGCATTAACTTCAGAACAAGATAAAGCTTTTGCCATAGCACTAACCATTGTTTCGCCAGTTAACGTATTTCCCTTTTCAAGATATTTTCTAAGTTTATAAGCATCTCCACCTATAAGCCCACTAACTGAAAAAATCTCAGATTCTTGACCCTTACTAGTAGAATCCTTCATGATATTTAAAATAGTCCTCATATTTTCTATAATTTTTTCTCGAGTTGAACCTTTATTTTCAATTTCGTGTAGAATTGCATATTCACAAAGAGAAATATTATTTTCTTTGCAAATATTTAATAATTCTTCGCCATTTCTTGCAAACATTAGGAAATTCCTCCTTCTGCAGGGTTTATAACAATAATTTTATTTACATAGTTAACTTTTTTAATATCTTCAACAATATGATCATCAAGAATATTATCTAGTTCAAATATCATAACAGCAGCTTTTCCTTTTTCAATTCTAAACACCTTCATAAATGCAATATTAACATTATATTTATAAACAATTTCTGACACTTTGCAAACAACTCCAGGTTGATCTTGATGAGATATTATAAGAGTTGGGTATTCACCACTAAAATCTAGACTGTTTCCGTTGACCTCAGTTATTTTTATATTACCACCACCTATTGATGAGCCCATAACCTCACAATATGCACCATCAATAGTAGTCATTAAAAATTTAACTGTATTTGGGTGCTCATTACCTAAGTCAGTTTCTTTAAATTCAATTTCAATACCCTCTTGTGTAGCTATTTCAAGCGAATTTTTAAGGCGTTCATCTGAAGGTTCCATTCCTAAAATACCAGCAACTAGCGCTTTATCAGTTCCATGCCCTTTATAAGTCTTCCCAAAAGAACCATGAAGTAAAAATGTAACTTTTTTAAGTTTACTATGTCCACATATAGATTTTGCTACTTTACCAAGTCTTGCTGCACCAGCTGTATGAGAGCTAGAAGGACCAATCATTACAGGACCTATTATATCGAAAACTCCAAAATTTTGCATAAAACCCCTCCGTTAAAATTAATAATAAATTATAATATCATTTTATGTCATAATTTCAAGTAAATAAAGTAGATTAAAATAGAAAATTAGGCTAATAATAAATTTATTTAAAAATTATTAAATGAGGTATTGGAAATTGAGAGAAAAATTACGAATTATATTTTAAAGTAAAAAAGAAACATACGATGTATTTTGATTGACCTAGGCAAATTAGTTTGTTAATATGGTAATGGAGTAATAAAAATTAGAAAAAATACTAAAAAATACGAATATTACTTCTGTAAATAAAACCGAACAAACGGCGACATTTACATAATTAAAAGAACGTGTTTCTTTTATTTTAAGGAGGAAATTTTTATGTCAGCATTTATTGTATTGGGTGCTCAATGGGGCGATGAAGGAAAAGGAAAGATGACAGACTATTTAGCAGAAGAAGCTGATGTAGTTGTTAGATTCCAAGGAGGAAATAACGCAGGACATACAGTAGAAGTTGGTGATAAGCAATATAAGCTACACCTAATTCCTTCAGGTATATTACATGATGAGAAATTAAATGTTATAGGTAATGGTGTTGTTGTAGATCCAAAAGCTTTATTTGAGGAAATAGATTATTTAGAAGGTTTAGGGGTTAAGGTTACTCCAGAAAAACTTGTAATTAGCGATAGAGCAAATATAATAATGCCTTATCATAAAACATTAGATGTTTTAAAAGAAAAAGCTAGAGGAAAAAATGATATAGGAACAACAGGTAAGGGAATTGGACCTTGCTACACAGACAAAGTTGAAAGATCAGGAATAAGAATGTCAGATCTTTTACATGAAAATGAATTTAGAGAAAAATTAGAAACTAATATAAAAATGAAAAATGATTATATCAAACTTTTAGGTGGAGAGCCTTTAAATTTTGATGAAATCTTTACTGAATATTTAGAATATGCTGAAAGATTAAGACCTTTTGTTAAAGATACTTCAGTTAGAATATATAATGAAATAAAAAATGATAAAAATGTTCTTTTTGAGGGTGCTCAAGGAATGCTTTTAGATATTGATTATGGAACTTATCCATATGTTACATCATCTAATACAACTTCAGGTGGAGTTGCAAGTGGAACAGGAATTGGGCCAAACATGATAACAAACGCTGTAGGTATTGTTAAAGCATATACTACAAGAGTTGGTAAAGGACCATTTCCAACAGAGCTTTTAGATGAAACTGGTGATTGGATAAGAGAAAAAGGTCATGAGTATGGAGTTACTACAGGAAGATCTAGAAGATGTGGATGGCTTGACCTTGTTATAGTTAAAACAGCAGCTAGAGTTTCAGGATTAACATCTTTAGTTGTAACTAAAATAGATACCCTTGCAGGGCTTGAAAAGCTTAAAGTTTGTACAGGATATAAATTAAATAATGAAATAATAGATTACTTCCCAGCTAGTTTAGAAGACTTAGCTAAATGTGAACCTGTATATGAAGAATTTGATGGATGGGGAGAAGAAGTAGCAAATGCAAGAAGCTACGAAGAACTACCTGAAAATGCTAAGGTATATTTAAACAGAATAGCAGAACTTACAGGGACTAAAATCTGTATAGTTGGTGTTGGACCAAAAAGAAATCAAACTATTAGAATAACAAAAGACCTTTAAAATATAATATAGATATTACAAGAGTTGTATTAGAAACATTTAATACAGCTCTTTTTTTATATTTGTTTAAAAAGAACAAGGAGTAGTTTAACTTTTCAAAGAATTTTTATTATCCCTTTATAAGGGGGTTAAATTTTTAAGGTTAATAAACTTGGATATTAAAAATTTTAGGAAATAATATTTTAAGATATGAAAATATTATTTAGTATAAAAATATTATTTAATTATAGAAAATAAAATTAATCATAAGAAATATATTCAATCATTGCAGTATAATTATTTTAAAGTATATTTAAATGGTATAAATAAAAGAAAGTTGGTGATTATAAATATGGGATATATATTAGAGTTAAGAAAAGAACTTAAAAATCCTTCAAGACCGCTAATAATGACATCAGCAGGAACAATAATAATAAATAATGAAGGAAAAATTTTGCTTCAACAAAGAACCGATAATCTTAAGTGGGGATTTCCAGGTGGGAGTTTAGAACTTAGGGAGAGTTTTGAAGAAGCTGCGATTAGAGAAGCTAAAGAAGAAGTTGGATTAACTTTAAAAACATTAAAGCTTTTTAATGTTTACTCAGGTGAAAAATGTTATAACAAGTATCCAAATGGTCATGAGATATATAACGCATCTGCAATATTTATATGTTCAAACTATGAAGGAGAACTTGTTTTAGATCCTGAAGAAACTAAGAATGCAGTATTTTTTAGTAAAGATAAGTTTCCTGAAATGAGTGATATAAATCCACCAGATAGAATGGTTATAAAGGATATAATAAAAAAATTGAATTTAGAAAAATATAAAAAGAATATTTAATATAAGGTAGATAAACTACTATAAAATAGTTTATAACTTATTACCTTTAATAAACATAAATAGTAAAACATATATACATATTTAATATATTTGTATAAATTAATAAAAATTATTATGCAATTAAATTTATTTATATTAAATCAGAGTATTTTACTTGTATTTAAATAAATTTAGAGTTATAATAAATTAAAAGTTATTATAAAACATTTAATAATAAAACATGAGGTGAATATAAATGATAACAAAAGAAATGAGAATCGGCGAAATATTACAAGTTAAACCAGATGCTGCACAAATATTAATGAGCTTTGGAATGGGATGCATAGGATGTCCATCATCACAAGCTGAAAGCTTAGAAGAAGCTGCTATGGTTCACGGATTAAACATAGAAAGTTTATTAGAAGCTTTAAACAAATAATAGATCTTTATTTAAAATGCTTTAGGTAAAAACCTAAGGCATTTTTTATTTTTATATTTTATTTTAAGTTTTATTTTAAGTTTTATAGCAGAGAACTTGTTAATAGATTATATTAATAAGTTCTTATCTTTTTTATATTAATAAAAAATATTTTAAAAAAACTATTGCTATTTAATAATTATTATTATATAATAATAACATAGATAAGGGAAACAGAATAAAAACCTAAAACCAAAGATAAAAATTACATAGAAAAGTAATTTAATTTATTAATAAAAATAATAATAAAACGAAATTTAAAAAGAGATTCAAAAAGATGTCAGGAAATTAGGAGGATTAATTATGAAGAAATTTGTTTGTACAGTATGTGGATATGTTTATGAAGGAGAACAAGCTCCAGAAGTTTGCCCAGTTTGTAAAGTTGGAGCTGATAAATTTGTAGAACAATCAGGAGAATTAGTATTCGCTGATGAACATAGAGTTGGAGTTGCAAAAGGTGTTGACCCAAGAATAATTGAAGGATTACAAGCTAACTTTACTGGAGAATGTACAGAAGTTGGAATGTACTTAGCAATGTCAAGACAAGCTGATAGAGAAGGATTCCCAGAAGTTGCTGAAGCTTATAAGAGAATAGCATTTGAAGAAGCAGAACATGCTGCAAAATTTGCTGAATTATTAGGTGAAGTTGTAACAGATAGCACTAAAGAAAATTTACAATTAAGAGTAAATGCAGAACATGGAGCAACTCAAGGTAAGAAAGATTTAGCAACATTAGCTAAACAATTAGGGTTAGATGCAATCCATGATACAGTTCATGAAATGTGTAAAGATGAAGCTAGACACGGAAAAGCTTTCGCAGGTTTATTAAATAGATATTTCAACTAAGATTTAGTTAATTAAAATAGAAATAGATATATATAAATATAAAAAAGAGATGAAAATAAACGAAAATTAGGAGGATTTTAATTATGAAAAAATTTGTTTGTACAGTATGTGGATATGTTTATGAAGGAGAACAAGCTCCAGAAGTTTGCCCAGTTTGTAAAGTTGGAGCTGATAAATTTGTAGAACAATCAGGAGAATTAGTATTCGCTGATGAACATAGAGTTGGAGTTGCAAAAGGTGTTGACCCAAGAATAATTGAAGGATTACAAGCTAACTTTACTGGAGAATGTACAGAAGTTGGAATGTACTTAGCAATGTCAAGACAAGCTGATAGAGAAGGATTCCCAGAAGTTGCTGAAGCTTATAAGAGAATAGCATTTGAAGAAGCAGAACATGCTGCAAAATTTGCTGAATTATTAGGTGAAGTTGTAACAGATAGCACTAAAGAAAATTTACAATTAAGAGTAAATGCAGAACATGGAGCAACTCAAGGTAAGAAAGATTTAGCAACATTAGCTAAACAATTAGGGTTAGATGCAATCCATGATACAGTTCATGAAATGTGTAAAGATGAAGCTAGACACGGAAAAGCTTTCGCAGGTTTATTAAATAGATACTTCAAATAAAATTAAAATATCAAGGTAAGTATTAAAATTAAATTAGTTAAAATATAAAATTTATTAGTAAATATAAAGTTTAAAATCCATGCTAAAAATTTATTCATATTCAAAGCCAACTTTTAAATATTGAAAGTTGGCTTTTTATTTGGTATAGTTTTCTATATGAATTTAAGAGAGGTGATTAGGTGAGTAATTATTATGAAGAAGAGTATGAAATAGCGTATTGGAATACTAATTCAAGATTAGAAAGTAATATAACATCCATAATGCATTTCTTTTCTGATATAGCTATAAAACAAGAAGAAGCCTTAGGATTTTCTATGGATAAAATGATTAAAAATAAAGAAGTGTGGGTACTTTTTGACTATGACATAAACGTTATAAGATATCCTAAATATAGAGATAAAATAAAGGTAAGGACTTCTGTTGAAACTATTCGTAGATTTTATGGTTTAAGAAATTTTGAAATCTATAGTGAAAATGGAGAACTTTTAGTTAAATGTGATTCAATATGGTTTTTAATTGATCTTGAAAAAAGAAGACTAAAAAGTGCAGATGATAAATATTACATAGCACATAAGTTAGACAGGAAAAACTTAAAAAATTTAAGAAGTAAATTACATATAGATGAGTTAGATCGAATTGATATTAATAAAGTTTATAGCATAGAGCATACACATATAGATAGTAATAGACATGTTAACAATGTGAAATACATGGAGTGGGTAATAGACAGTATGCCTTCTGAAATTATAGATAATTATAAAATTAATAAGTTAAAAGTAAAATTTGAAAAAGAAATACAGTATGGCCATAATGTTTTAGTGGAAGGTAAACTAGAACATATTGATAAAGATACTGCAAGATCAGTTCATATTATAAGGTCAGATAGTGGAGAAAAACTAACATCTGTTGAAAGTTTTTGGTTTAAAATAGATTAATAAGATTAAAAGACCACCAGTTTTACTGGTGGTGTTTCTATTTAGTAGAAGCGCTTTTACCAGCTAAAAACCCAGAGCTCCAGGCCCACTGTAGATTAAAACCGCCACAGTCTCCATCTACATCTAGTATTTCACCGCAGAAATAAAGATTATTAATTAATTTAGATTCTAGTGTAGTGTTATCCACATCAGTTGTATCAATTCCTCCAGCTGTAACTTGAGCTGCTGAAAATCCATTAGTTCCTGTACATTTAAACTTCCAACATTTTATAAGTGAAAATAAATTTCTTTTTTCCTGCCATGTAAGTTCATAACATGGTTTATGAAGATTTGTAACACCAGCTTCTTTTAAAATAATAGGAATAAGTTTTTTGTTGACTATACCTATTAAAGAGTCAATAACAGCTCTATGGGAAAATACAGCAAAATGTCCTTCCAAGAAGTTTTTTACGTCTTCTAAAGATTTTTCTGGCATCATATCAACTGTTATATAAACATCTTTTCCTTTTGATAAAAGTCTTGAAGCTGTACTTGATATTTGAAGTATAGGGGGACCTGAAATACCATAATCGGTAAACAAGATTTCACCAAATTCTTTTCTATAAGATTTTTCATCAGAAATAACATCTGCATATCCATTAAATTTAATTCCTGATAAAGCTTTTAAGCTTTTATGGTTAAGTTTTAGTTGAACTATTCCAGGTATTGTTTCTGTAATTTTATGACCAAAATCCTTTACAAGATTATAGCCTGTTCCGTCAGAACCAGTTTTAACTGCAGATTTTCCTCCACAGGAAACAATAAGTTTTCCACAGGTTATAGGGTCATCTTCACTATTTTTTGTGGATAATTTAAATTTATTCTTCTTATTAACTATAGAACTAACCTTAAAATTGTTGTAAACTGGAATATTTCTATCCACTAAAGCCAACCTAAAGATATCTATAACAGATGAAGCCTGTAAAGATTGTGGATAAATTTTTTTGTTTTCAAATTCTACAAGGGGTAATCCTAGATTTAAAAAAAACACCTTTGTATCCTTAACTGACATAGAGTTTAATGCAAAATTAAAAAAGTTATCATTATTGCTATGAAAATTTATAAATGGTGGTTTTATAGAAGAATTGCTTATGTTACATCTTCCGTTACCAGTTGTTAAAAGCTTTTTTCCAATTCTATCAGTACCCTCAACAATAGCAACATCCATTCCAAAATCTTTAGCTGTTATTGCAGCAACAAGTCCTGAAGCACCTCCACCTAAAACTACTAAATCATGATAAATCATAAAAATTCTCCTTAAAATATTTTAGTAACACTATTATAAACAAAAGTAAACAAATTTCATATAAATTTATTATAAAAATATCTTATACAGAAAAAATTTATGTCATATATTATTTTTTTTAATGGAATAATAAAGTTATATTTTTAAATATTTATTGATTTTAAATATGATTAAAGTTTAGATTTAATTTTAGTAAATAGATTTTAATTATTTAGATTAACATATTTTTTAGCTTTTATTAAAAGTTAGGCAATGATGATGAAATATATTTTAAATAAAAAAGGAAAGGAAATAAAATTTTATGAAAGTAAAAATTATAGATAGAAATTCTTTAGATAGTGGAAAAGAATTTAAAGTTAGACGTATGAATTATGACCAAGTTGTTGTTAATTATCCAGGTAATAAAGGAATTGAAGTTTTTGAAATTGAAAGCGTAGAATTTATAACTGAGAGTGAAATGGATGATTTTTTAATAAGTCATAGATATCTATTAAAAATAAAGATAAATAGAGGGGTTTCTGTTTTGTTCTATAAATATCTTCTTGATGAATTAGAAAAGGTAATAAGCCATAAAATAGAAGATTTAAAGGTATTGAAGGATAGTTTTAAGAGTGCTAATAAAAGAGGAGTTTGGGAAAAAAATATAGTAATTATGTTAAATCATAAATATTCAATAGAAGTAAACGTTATAGGAGAAAACTTTAAAAAAGATAGCTATAAATATGATGTAAAGGAACTAACAGAAAGTGAATTAAGAGAATTTTGCTTATTTAATATTGAGAGATTAGAAAAAGAAATTGAGAGTAAAAAAAGTCAATTAGATATTTTTTTAGATATAAAAAATGATTTATGATAATTTTTATGCCTAAAAAAATAAATTTAATAAGTTTTTTCGAAAAAAGTTAAAAAAAACTGTTGACACTCCTTTAGTTTTTCTGTATTATATTCTATGTCGGGTAACCGAAGAAATAAAAAAATTATGTTATTTGAATAATAAATGGTAATTAATAAGGCCCGTTGGTCAAGCGGTTAAGACACCACCCTTTCACGGTGGTAACAGGAG
>CAUWNL010000027.1:0-35122 GCA_963559995.1 uncultured Sarcina sp. | reverse complement strand
AATGGAACAAGAATAATTAATTTGTAACAATACTTATTAACCCTAAGTTTTGTATAGGTGCAAACTATTTAGTTTGCACCTTTTAAATTATTTTTTATTTAAAGATATTATAAAGATAAAGAAGAGTTAAAAACTAATTTGTAATTAATTCTAGGCAATTTTATAACATTGACTTGAATTTATAAATATAATATAATGATTAAATATTTTAAAGGTACAAATTGGAGGAATTTATTATGGTAATGCATATAAATGATGCGGATTTTCAAAAAGAAGTATTAGAAGAAAAAAATATTGTAGTTGTAGACTTTTGGGCAACTTGGTGTGGTCCATGCAAAATGATAGCTCCAATAATAGAGGAGTTAGATGGAGAAATGGAAAACATCAAATTTGTAAAAATAGATGTTGATAAGAACCCACAAATAGCTGGTAATTATAAAATAGCAAGTATTCCAACTTTAATGATATTTAAAGATGGGAAAACTGTTAATACATTAATAGGCTTTAGACCAAAAGATGCTTTAAGAGCTGATATAGAGGCTTGTATATAAGACTATATAAAATAGGTTCTAATATATAAATATTTATATATTAGAACCTATTTTTAGTTATTAATTAATCTTAAAATATTAATCATATCATATTTTTAAACTAGTATTATATTAGTTTAAAACTTACTATCTTACATTAAAAAATACATGTTGGCCAATTGTTTTAATATTATGCTTTTCAATGTCCTTCATCCAAGAACAGGTTGCTATTTGAGGATTGTAAAAATAAAGTGCTTTACCTGTTGGATCAGATCCATTAATAGCATCCTTGACTGCATTATAGCTATCACTATTTGGAGTTACATTTATAACACCGTTTTTAACGCAGGAAAATGCATTTTTTTGTGTTATAACTCCCTCTATTGTATTTGGAAAGTTAGGACTAGTAACTCTATTTAATATTACAGATGCAACTGCAACTTTACCTGTATAGGGCTCACCTTTACTTTCAGCAAAAACTACTTTTGCCATCAAATTTATGTCTCCTTCGGTTAAATAAACCTTTTTTGTTGATGAGTTAAAAACTTCTACTATTTCATCAGATTGTGAAAATAAGTCTGTTTCCTTTAATTGAGTATTTTTTAATTCATCATTACTGTAGCTTAAGTTTAATTCATTTGTGTATATATACTCACTGTTAATCTCGTCCTTATTAATATTTTCTAGTCCTAAGGCATTTCTTTCGCCTATATTAGTGATAACAATAAATGTGAAGGTTAATAAAAAACATATACAAAGTTTCTTTTTCATAATGTCCTCCTGTATTAGTGTTATTTTACTTTGTATATTGTAACCACAATGTGAAAGATAATTCATGTAAATATTAATTTTTAAAGTTTTTAAGCAAAATTTGTAAATCATCTAAGGAATTGTTCATGTTTTCATATTCTAAAAGAGCGTTTTTATAATATTCATTTTCAAAGTTATTAGAGTTAATTTCCTCTGTTACGCCTTTTAATAATAAATTGATATAAGTATTGTAAAAACCTAAGGTTTCATTAAATGAAACAAAAAGTGATGTTCCATTTTCAGGAATTGATAAGATATAAAGTTTCTTTTTTAAGGTTTCAAATTTATTCATTTTATTATGAATATCAGTTAATACAGTATTTAAATTCCTATTACTATTTCTAATGGTTGAAATAGTGTTAAATAGATTTTCTGTTAGTTCATTAAATTCTAATAATAAGCTATCTAAAGTGACGATAAATTCATTTGCTTGAATAGTTTTAATATCAGAGTCTCTATTTAGTTTTATAATTTCATTAATATAAAAAAATATATTGCTTAAAAGAGTACTATCATCAGAAATTAGAGATACAGATATATTATTTTCGCTACATGTATCATAAAGGTTTATAATATTATCCCTTAATGAAATAGATTCTTTATATTTATCATGTAAATCATCTAAAGATGGATTATTTAATGCGTCTATTAAAGAATCATAAAAAAGAATATTATTTTTTAATCCCTCTTTCAAAGTTAAGGATATACCATTATATTTATTAGATATATTTTTGCTTTCTAATTCATCAGCTACTACATTTAGACTTTCCATTTTATTTTTTAAAATAGCGATATATTGATTAGATTGTGATATATTTTCTCCAATAGGTTCATCTAAATTTATTTTTGTAATTGATTTGCCTAAATTATTTAATATAATTAAATCGTTAGATTTAACAGATAAAACAAAAATAGTAAAAATTATTATTGTTATAAATACTATAATTGGAATAAGTATTTTATTTTTGCAGAAATCTTTGTAATTAAACTTCAAAGTATCCCCCCTATAAATTAAAGTTAGTAACTTGTCATATAAAAATATATGAAGGATTTAGAAATAACATTACTTATAATATGTAAATTTAAAAATTATACTTAACTTCTATATTTAAGTTAAAAAAATTATTGTATAATATTAAAGAGTATTTAAGCAACTGGGGTG
Source organism: uncultured Sarcina sp. (assembly GCA_963559995.1). Classification (GTDB taxonomy): domain Bacteria; phylum Bacillota; class Clostridia; order Clostridiales; family Clostridiaceae; genus Sarcina. Next base: position 32,620 of record CAUWNL010000027.1, on the reverse strand, counting down.
AATCGATATGCAATCTATAATAAATATGGTTTTGAGTGATGTTCAAAATATAACTATTTGGTTAGTTGTTGATATATTGGTAGTGGCTTTTATTTTTTATAAGGGTTATATGTTAATTAAAGAAACTAGGGCAGAACAATTACTAAAAGGTATTTTACTTATATTACTGCTTATACCTGTTAGTTATATATTAAAATTAGACATTTTATACTTTATATTAAGTAAAACAATAACAATTGGAGTTATTGCTGTTATTATAATATTTCAACCTGAAATAAGAAGAGGATTAGAGCATATAGGCAGAAGTACATTTGATGATTTTCATATAATGCAAACTGATGAAGAAATTGAGAAAGTAATAGCTAACATATGTGGAGCAGTTGAAAATATGGCAAAAACGAAGACTGGAGCTTTAATAGCTATAGAACAAGGAACAGGTCTTGGAGAGATAGTATCTACTGGGATTAAGATGGATTCATTAGTATCTAGAGAACTTATAGAAAATATATTCGTTAAAAATACACCACTTCATGATGGAGCAACTATTATAAAAAATGATAGAATATTAGCATCAGCCTGTGTATTACCACTAACTAATAACAATAATATAAGTAAACAGCTTGGAACTAGGCATAGAGCGGCTATTGGGCTTTCAGAGGCCTCAGATGCTTTGATAATAATAGTATCTGAAGAAACAGGAGCTATTTCATTAGCTATCAAAGGTAGATTGACTAGAAATTTTGATGGTGACAAATTAAAGTCTATCTTGCTAAGAATAATAAAAAGTAAAAATCAAAGAAGGGGTAAGTCTTTTAGTCAGAAGGTGAAGGCATGGGCAAAAACAATAAAGATAAAAAAGTAATGTCTAGAATACTTAAAGTGATTAAAGAAAAAAATTTACTCGTAAAATTTTTATGTTTACTTATTTCCTTTGGTCTTTGGATATATGTATCTAATGTAGAAAATCCAATTAAGCAATATACTATAACTAATATACCAGTTCAAATTATAAATTCAGATATTTTAAAGAGTGATAACTTAGCTATTGTACCAAATCAGACTTTTACAATATCCTTAACTATACAGGGAAGTTCATCTAATATTTATAACATTAACAAGTCGCAGTTTACGGTGGTGGCGGATTTATCTAATTATGCATTAAAAGCTGGAACTAATAGTATACCTGTTGAAATAATGAGCTCACCAGATAATGTAAATATAAAAAATAATGGAGTTTTAAGAATTAATATTAATTTGGAAAGTATTATTGAAAAAACAATGTCGGTTCAATCAGAACTCAATGTAACTACAAGTGATGATACTTATGTAAAAGATATTTCATTTTCAACACCTAATATAACAATATCAGGACCAGAAGATTCTGTAAATAAAGTTGCTAAATTAGTTGTAAGAGGTAATATTACTGCAAATAGTGCTAAAACTACAGCAAGTTTTCCAGTAGAAGCAGTTGATTCTAGTGGAAATGTAGTTAATAATGTAACACTATCTACAACTAATGTTGATACAATAATAACTTCAGAAAGTGGAAAAGCAGTACCGATAAAGGTTCAAACTACAGGTGGACTTAAAAAAGGACTTACTTTAGAAAGTATAGTAGCAAATCCTAACACAGTAAAAATTATAGGAAAACAAAGTGATTTAAATAATATAAATGAGGTACTTTCAGAACCTATAGATTTAAGTTCTATAACAGGTGATGAAACAATAATAACAAGTGTTATAACTCCAGATAATATTGCATTGTTACCTAATGAAAAAAAATTGAGGTACAGGTTAAGACTAATTCAAGTTCAGATAGTTCTAATAATGAAGTAGGTAATATTGAAGAAAATACAAGGACTTTTGAACTTCCAGTAAGTGTAGTTGGGAGTTTAAATGGGTATAATGTAAACTTAAGTAATGATACTGTAACTGTTATTTTAAGGGGAACAGAAGAGGAATTAAACAATATAGAACCATCAGATTTATCCTGTGAGATAGATATTTCAAAGTTAACAGAAGAAGGCGGTAGTGTAACACCAACTATTACTAATACTAATAGTAATGTTACAATAGAAAGTGAGAATCCACAGACTATAAGTGTTACATTTACAAAAGTAGATGGTTAAATATATAAATAAAGTAATATGATTTTTAATTTACCACAGAGGTTTATATAAAAAAACTTTCTGTGGTAAAATAATTTTACTAGAATTTTAAAGGATGTGATTTAGTTTATGACCATAAGAGTAAATAATATAAACTTAAGTATAGATGAAGAAATGTCATGTATAGATAAAAAAGTAGCTAAAAAGTTAAATATACCACTTAGCGACTTAGGAAAAATAAAAATATTGAAAGAATCAATAGATGCTAGAAAAAAGAATAATATTAAATTTAATTATTCAGTTAGTTTAGAATGTAAGAATGAAAAAAAGGTTGTAGCTAGAGTAAAGAGTAATGATGTAAAGATAGATATACCATTAAAAATAGAGGAATTTAAATTTGGAGATAAGGAGTTAGCTCATAGGCCAGTGGTTATAGGACTTGGTCCTGCAGGGCTTTTTGCTGCATTAACTTTAGCAAGGCAAGGGTATAATCCAATAGTATTTGAACGTGGAGAAGATGTGGACACAAGAAGTGAAACTGTTGAAAAATTTTGGAAGACAGGAATCTTAAATACAGAATCTAATGTGCAGTTTGGAGAGGGTGGGGCTGGGGCTTTCTCAGATGGAAAATTAACAACTAGAATAAAGGACTCAAGATGTAATATTGTATTAGAAGCTTTGGTGAAACATGGTGCAGATGAGTCTATAACTTATGTTGGAAAGCCTCATGTAGGAACAGATGTATTAAAAGGTATAGTTAAAAATATTCGTGAAGAGATAAAATCGTTAGGAGGAGAGGTTTATTTCAATTCAAAATTTCAGGGTATTATAAAAAGAAATAATAAGTTAAAAGGAATTATAGTAAATGGAGAAGAAATTCCCTGTGAAGTTTGTATTTTAGCTCTAGGGCATAGTTCAAGGGACACATATGAGATGCTTTTTGAGGAAGAAATATTTATGAGTCAAAAATCTTTTGCCATTGGAGTTAGGATAGAGCATCCACAAAGCTTAATAAATATAAATCAGTATGGAGATTATGCGAATCATAAAAGATTAAAGGCGGCAGATTATAGATTAACTTATCAAAGTGAAAAGATGCAAAGGGCAGTATACTCATTTTGCATGTGTCCGGGAGGAGTTGTGGTTAATGCTTCATCAGAAGAGGGAAGGCTTTGTGTAAATGGGATGAGTTATAATGCTAGAGATAGGGAAAATGCAAATTCAGCTTTAGTTGTTACAGTCTCTGGAAAAGATTTTAAAAGTAATAAACCTCTAGGTGGAATGGAGTTTCAAAGACATTATGAAAGTTTGGCATATAAATTAGGAGGTGGAAATTTTAAAACGCCAATACAACTTTTAGGAGATTTTCTGAATGATAAAAAAACTACTAAGTTGAGGAAAATAAATCCAAGTATTTTAGCTAAAGAATACACTTTTAGTAATATTCAAGAAGCACTTCCTAATTATGTAGTTAATTCGCTAAAAGAAGGAGTTGGAAACTTTAATAAAAAAATAGATGGTTTTTCAGATTATGATGCCATTTTAACAGGAATAGAAACTAGAACATCAGCCCCAGTTAGAATAGAAAGGAACCAAAATTTAGAAAGTATATCTTTACATGGCCTATATCCAGCAGGTGAAGGAGCAGGTTTTGCAGGAGGAATAGTATCAGCAGCAGTAGATGGTATAAAAGTGGCAGAGAGTGTAATTGGAACTTTTAAAAAAAATTGATAAAAAGTTGAATATAAATTGTCAGAAAATTTAGGTTTTCTGACTTTTTTTTGTTAGAATATATATATAGCCAAATGTGAATTAAATAACAATTTTCAGAAAGATAAGAGGTTGATTATTATGAGTAAGAATTTTAATGAACTATTTAGTAAAGTAAAAGGTATAGGTAAGAAAAGAGTTTCAGTAGCAGTGGCGCAAGATGAACCAGTTTTAGAAGCCATTAAAGAAGTAGTACATGAAGGACTAGTGGAGGCTATACTAGTTGGAAATAAAGAAGAAATATTAGAAATGGCTGAAAAAATAAAAATGGATTTAACCAAAATAGAAATTATTGATGAAAAAGATACTAAAAAGGCAGCATTAAAAGCTGTTGAAATCGTATCATCTGGTAAAGCAGATATGGTTATGAAAGGATTAGTTGATACTGCAACATTTTTAAGGAGTGTATTAAACAAGGAAATAGGATTAAGAACAGGAAAACTTATGTCCCATGTAGCTGTTTTTGATTTAGAAAAAATGGACAGACTATTATTCTTAACTGATGCAGCTTTTAACACATATCCAGATTTAAAGGCTAAAAAAGATATGATAGAGAATGCTGTACAGGTTGCTAAAGCTTGTGGAATAGAAACACCAAAAGTTGGTGTTATAGCACCAGTTGAGGTTGTAAATCCAGATATGCAAGCTACAGTAGATGCAGCACTTCTTGCTAAAATGAGTGATAGAGGACAAATAAAAGGATGTATAGTTGATGGCCCATTTGCCCTTGATAATGCAATATCAGAAGAGGCAGCATATCATAAAGGAATAACAAGTCCGGTAGCTGGAAAAGCAGATATATTATTACTTCCAAGTATTGATGTAGCTAATGTTATGTATAAAACATTAACATATATGTCAAATTCAAAAAATGGTGGTGTATTAGTAGGAACATCAGCACCCGTTATATTAACTTCAAGAGCAGATAGTTTCCATACAAAAGTTAATTCAATAATTTTAGCAGCACTAATAGCCCAAGGAAAATAAGACTAAATATTTTAAGCTATTAAGTAAACATTTTAAATTAATAGGGAGTGATTTAAGTGTCATATAAATTACTAATAATAAATCCAGGTTCAACATCAACTAAAATAGGTGTATTTGAAGATGAGAAAGAATTATTTCAAGAAACTTTAAGACATACAAATGAGGAATTGAAGAGGTATAATAGTATATTTGATCAATTCCAATTTAGAAAAAATGTTATATTAAACGTACTTAAGGAAAAGAATTTTGATATAAACACATTAAGTGCAGTAGTTGGCAGAGGCGGAATGTTAAAACCAGTTGAAGGTGGTACTTATGCAGTTAATGATGCAATGGTTGAAGATTTAAAAATAGGAGTGCAAGGACCTCATGCTTCAAATCTTGGTGGAATATTAGCAAAATCAATAGGAGATGAATTAAATATACCATCTTATATAGTAGATCCAGTTGTTACTGATGAATTAGATGATGTTGCTAGATTATCAGGTGTTCCTGAACTTCCAAGGAAAAGTAAGTTCCATGCTTTAAATCAGAAAGCAGTAGCAAAAAGATATGGAAAAGAAACTGGAAAAGGATATGAAAATTTAAACCTACTTGTTGTTCATATGGGTGGGGGAGTCTCAGTTGGAGCTCATAAAAAAGGAAGAGTTGTAGATGTAAATAACGCATTAGATGGGGATGGTCCGTTCTCACCAGAAAGAGCTGGAACTGTTCCAGTTGGAGATTTAATAAAGATGTGCTTTAGTGGAGATTATTCACAAGAAGAAGTATATAGTAAAACAGTTGGAAAAGGCGGTTTTGTAGGATATTTAAATACTAATGATGTAAAAGGGACTATTGATAAAATGGAAGCAGGAGATAAAGAGTGTGAAGGCGTTTATAAAGCATTTCTTTATCAAATAACAAAAACAGTTGGAGAAATGGCAGCAGTATTAGGAGGCAAGGTTGATCAAATACTTCTAACAGGGGGAATAGCATATTCTCCAACGTTAGTTCCAGATTTAAAAAGAAATATAGAATGGATAGCCTCAGTTACTGTTTATCCAGGAGAAGATGAATTACTTGCTCTAGCACAAGGAGCTATAAGAGTGTTAAGTGGAGAAGAAGAAGCAAAGGAATATAAATAAATTTTAAAGAGTTTATTAAACATACAGTTAATAAAAGTAGGATGGACAAATAATCCATCCTACTTTTATTATAAAAATAAACATTCTATTAAGAAAAGATTTAATTATAAAATTATGTTATTATATAATAAATTAGTATAGTATACAAAAATATAGAAAAAAATTGTAGACATTGTTTATATGTTAAAAGAGAAAAAGATTGTATAATATTGTTATAAAGGTAAAAATATTATAACAGATGAAATTTAGGGGGAGAATTTATGGCTAATTTATCATTAAGACATATTTATAAAATATATCAAGGAGATGTAACTGCTGTTAAAGATTTTAATTTAGAAATAGCAGATAAAGAATTTATAGTATTTGTTGGACCGTCAGGTTGTGGTAAATCAACAACTTTAAGAATGGTTGCAGGACTTGAGGAAATATCAAAAGGGGAGCTTTACATAGGAGATAAGTTAGTAAATGATGTAGAGCCTAAGGAAAGAGATATAGCAATGGTTTTCCAAAGTTATGCATTATATCCACATATGAGTGTTTACGATAATATGGCATTTGGATTAAAATTGAGAAAAGTTCCAAAGACAGAAATAGATAAAAAAGTTAAAGAAGCAGCTAAAACTTTAGATATAGAGCATTTATTAGATAGAAAACCAAAGGCATTATCAGGAGGACAAAGACAAAGGGTTGCCCTTGGAAGGGCAATAGTTAGAGAACCTAAGGTATTCTTAATGGACGAGCCTTTATCTAATTTAGATGCTAAGCTAAGAGTTCAAATGAGAACAGAAATATCTAAATTGCATCAAAGATTACAAACAACATTCATATATGTAACTCATGATCAAGTAGAAGCTATGACCATGGGAACTAGAATAGTTGTCATGAAAGATGGTGTAGTTCAACAGGTTGCAACTCCACAAGAAATATATAATAATCCAGCTAATATATTTGTTGCAGGATTTATAGGAAGCCCTCAAATGAACTTTATTGAAGGAACAGTAGTTGAGGAGGGTGGAAAATTTTATGCTAAGTTCCAAAATGAAAAAATAGAAATTAGTGGAGAAAAGGGTAAAAAACTAAAATCTAAAGGATACATTAGTAAATTAGTTACTTTCGGAATAAGACCTGAACATTTAGATGACAATATTGATTTAGTAAAAGAAAATCTAAATAAAACAATTCACGTAAAAACTGAAGTTGTAGAACTTATGGGGGCTGAAAGTTATATCTATACTAAATGTGGAAATCAGAATATAACAATAAGAGTAAATGGAAGTACTAAATTAGGTAATGGTGATAATGCTAGGATATATGTTGATGTAAATTATTTACATGTATTTGATAAGGAAACAGAAAATAAAATAATTTAATTAACAAAAGAACTTTGGGGTGAGTTTATGAGAAGGTTTCATGATTTTTTTGATGAAATATATTGTAATACAAAAATTCCTTTCAATATAAAGTTAAGTAGTGGTGAGGAAATAAAATTTTTGTCTAGTGATTTAGGAAAATTAGATGTTGTTAAGGAAAAGATAGAATATGATAAGAATATGATTATTACAACTACTAAAAACTACGAGAATTGTGTTCCTTTACTTAAGTATTTAATAGAAAGCAAAATGAAGGATATAGGTATTGGTAAAGAGAAAATAATAAAAAATTTACTTCAGGATAATTATGTTGATTTAGAGTTTGTAAAGGATAATTTTCCATGGCTCTTAGGAGAATCACTTCTTATAACTATACACTCTAAAAATTCTAATAAAGATATACTATCTTTAATAAATGAAAGTTATTCAGATTATGATATTATAAGTTTAGAATATGGTAAACATATAATAGTTATAGGTAATTTAGATGATATTGAAGAGCAAGTAAAGGGACTTAGAGATTCAATATATTCCAATCTTTATATTAAATGTTATATAAGTTACTCAAAAATAAAAAATTTAAAGGAAATTAAAGAAAAAATAGATATAATATTTAAAAATATAGATTTAGCTGTAAAATATAACTTGTCAGCAGATATATATGAAGAAAGAAGTCTTATGTTAGAAAATATAGTAGATAATATTGATAATAAAATGAAAGAAAATATCATAAATAATTTTACTTATGGATTCACTAGATTAGATGGAGAAATGATTAAAACAATAGATATGTTTTTAAAATGCGGATTAAATATTACAGATGCAGCAAAAAGGCTTTATATTCATAGAAATACTTTAGTATACAGGATAGATAAGATACAAAAGTATACAGGATATGATATACGAAACTTTAATGAAGCTATATTTTTTAGAATAGCATTTTTAATAAATATCAATAGAAAAGTAGAAGGATAATTATAGATTTAAAATAATTAATATAAGAAGTATGGTATATATGTATATCATACTTCTTTTTGATACACATATAAACAATAAAGTAATTTTTTACAATAATATGTTGAAAATGTATAAAATCAATAGTATAATAATAACTGGAAACGTTATTGGAAAAGATTTCAATATAAATGAAATTTTATAAAATTCAGCGTATATTTAGGGGGAAAATTTATGAGTAAACGTATAAAAGTTTTAGCTATGCTAATGTCTACAGTTATGGCAGGATCATTTATGGGCTGTGGAAGCAGTGATACATCTACTGGAACAGATGGAACAAATGGAGCAAGTTCAAAAGAACTTACAATATGGTCTCATTTAAAACCAGGAGAAATTGAAGCTGTTGAAGAATTAGCTAATAAATGGGGAGAAGAAAATGGATATAATGTAAAGGTTGTAGATGACCAAGGAGAACCGCAAGATTATATACAAGCAGCAAACAGTTCTAAAGGGCCAGATGTATACTTTGGAATGGCTCATGATAATTTAGGAACATTACAAAAGGCTGGACTTCTAGCAGAAGTTCCCGAAGAAATAATAGATGAAGAAGCTTTAGCATCAGAGCAAATAGTAGATGCTATAACTATAGGAGGAACACAATATGCAGTTCCAGTAGCCCAAGAAACAACAGCATTATTTTACAATAAGGACTTAGTTTCAGAAGTACCAGAAACTATGGAAGAAGTAGTTAAAATTGGGGAAGAAAAAGGATTTAAATACGCTATTGGAGATTTCTATAGATCTTATGGGTTTATAGCTGCAAATGGTGGATATGTATTTAAAAATGATAATGGTATATTAGATCCAACAGATATAGGACTAAATAACGAAGGAGCAGTAAAGGGATATGAATTCCTTCAAGATTTAGTTGTTAATAAAAAACTTATGGCGTCTGATATAAATGGTGATGCTGCTATTGGAGAATTTACATCAGGAAATTCAGCATTTTTCATATCAGGACCTTGGGATATAGCAGCTTTTGAAGAGCAAGGTTTAAATTTCGGAGTTGCTAAAATACCAACTTTAAATGGAAATGAGGTTACTCCATTTATGGGAGTACAAGCAGCCTTTGTAAGCTCTAAATCAGATAAACAAGAAGATGCATGGGAACTTGTTAAGTACTTAGCTGAAAATTCAGGAGATATAGTTTTAGAAGAAGGAAATAGAATACCAGTGTATACTGACTCTTTTGAAACAGAAGCATTTAAAAGTAATGAATATATGGAAGCATTTGTTGAACAAGCAAAAGTAGCAGATCCTATGCCCAATATACCAGAAATCCAAGCAATGTGGAAACCAGGAGAAACAAATATATTACTTATGGTTCAAGGACAACAAACACCAAAAGAAGCTGCAGATAAGACTGTTGAGCAAATAAAAGAGGGAATAGCTCAGCAAAAGTAGTTATTTAAATTAGGGGGCTATTTACCCCCTAATTTAATATGAAACTAAGGTATTAGTAATAAAGGGGAGAAAGTCATGCAACTTACAGCGACAAGAAAGAAAAAATCACCAACATTAAAATCTGTACCATATCTTTTACCAGCTATAATATCTATTTTTATATTTACAGTATGTCCTATAATATATACAGTTGTTATAGCATTTACCAATAAAACTTTATTACAAAGTGAGCCATTAAAATTTGTAGGGCTTTCTAATTTTATAGAAGTACTTACAGGGCCATTTAAGGATGTGTTTTTCCCAGTATTTACTTGGACTATAATATTTGCTTTGTGCTCAACCTTGGGAACGTTTTTGTTAGGATTAATAGTAGCTATATTATTAAATAATCCAAATATAAAGGAAAGAGGAGTATATAAAGCAATACTTATACTTCCATGGGCACTTCCAGCAACAGTTGCCATTTTATCATGGCAAGGTTTATTAAATGGAAGTTATGGTGCAATAAATAATTTACTTATGAATATTAATATAATCTCAGAACCCATACAATGGCTTACTGATCCTATGTGGGCAAGGTTTGCTCTTATAATGGTAAATATATGGCTTGGTTTTCCATATATGATGAATGTTTGCTTAGGTGCATTGGGGGCTATACCAGATTCTTACTATGAAGCTGCTGATGTGGATGGAGCAAGTAAAGCCTTACAGTTTTTTAAAATAACATTACCATCACTTGCACAAACATCATATCCACTTATAATTTCATCTTTTGCATTTAATTTTAATAATTTTGGTTCAGCATATCTTATAACTGGAGGAAATCCAGCAAGGTTAAATACTCAATTTGCCGGGTATACAGATATTTTAGCTTCTGTAAACTATAAACTAGCAACTACCTTTGGTAGATTTGAAATAGCAGCAACTATAAGTATTATTATATTTATAATTTTAGCAACTATTTCATATTTTCAAATGAAATTATCAGGACAGTTTGAGGAGGTTGAATAATATGTAAGTGATAGAAAAACAAAAAATAGATGATTCTTCAAAATTAAAATATAAGAGGAAATTAAGAACAGCGGAGATAAGAAATGTTTGGTTTTCAAGAGTTCTTCTTTGGTTTATGATGGTAATAGTTTTATTTCCTGTTTTAGCTATAGTATCTGCTTCTATGGCTAAGGGAAATGCATTTACTCAGTCTACAATACTTCCAACATCTTGGACATTAGAGAACTATAAAAAGGTTATTGCTAATACTAATTTTTTAGTATGGGTTAAAAATTCATTAATAGTATGTTTTGCAACAGCAATAATACAACTAGCCATGACAATTCCAGCAGCATTTGCTTTTTCAAAACTTAAATTTGCAGGTAGAAGAAAGGGTCTTATGTTTTTACTGCTTCTTCAAATGTTTCCAGCTACTATGGCTCTTCCAGCAATACTTGGTATAGCTTATAGTTTAAATGGTATGGATAAAATACTTACATTAGTAATAATAGGTTGCGGAGGAAGTGCTTATAATATATGGCTTCTCAAAGGTTTTTTAGATGGTATACCAAAGGAACTTAGTGAAGCTGCTTTTGTTGATGGGGCAACAACTTTTCAAACATTTGTAAAGATAATACTTCCTTTAACTAAAAATATGCTAGTAGTTATATTCTTGTTTAGTTTTATAGCATCATATGGAGAATATATATTTGCATCAGCACTTTTAAAGGATCCAGATAGTCAAACTCTTATGGTTGGACTTAGAAGTTTTATAAATAATAAGTTTTCTGCTAATTGGCCACAATATTCAGCGGCAGCAGTAATGGCATCAGCCCCAATTGTAGTATTATTTTTAATGTCACAAAAATTTATATCAAAGGGATTAGTAGCAGGAGCTGTTAAGGGATAAATATTAATAGTTTAAATAGTGGAAAGTTCTAAATTTATTGACCTATTTTGGAATAAATTGTATAATATATTCGAAAACGATACCGAGTTATATAGACTGATATATGTTTTCAGAAGGGGTGACTAGCAATGAATATCAAAGACATAGCAAGAATTGCTGGAGTAGGTGTCAGTACGGTATCTAGAGTATTAAATAACCATCCAGATGTTAAAGATGAGACAAGGGAAAGAATACTTAAGATTATAAAAGATAGTAATTATATACCAAATAACAGTGCTAGGATTTTAAAACAAAATAACACTAAAAATATAGGTGTTTTAGTAAAGGGGGTATTCAATCCTTTCTTTTCAGAAATGATAAATATAATAGGAAGTGAGATACATGAATTAGGTTACACCATGATTCTTCAACAAAATGATTATACTTTTGATGAAGATATGGACACATTGTTTGGGTTTATTAAAGAAAAAAGACTTCAAGGGGTTATATGTCTTGGGGGAAATTTTATAGATATTAAAGAAGATAGTTTTGATTCCATAAATATTCCTATAATATTAACTTCAGTAAATACTATATCAAATATTGGGAAAAGTAAGTATTCATCAATAGGGATAGATAATAAAAAATCTGCTTATGATGTTACAAAATATTTAATAGAGTTAGGTCATAAAAATATAGCTATAATGCTAGGAGAAAAGAATGACTTAGGAATAGGATGGTGGCGACTTAAAGGATTTAGAGAGGCCTTAGAAGAAAAAAATTATGATTTTTCAGAAGATAACATATTAATAGGAAATTATGATACTGAAAGTGCATATAGAATAACTAAAAAATTGTTAAATAAGAGATGTGATATAACAGCAATATTCGCTATATCAGATAGAATGGCAATAGGTGTTGCTAAAGCAGTTGTTGATGCTGGACTGAAAATTGGTGATGATATATCAATAGTAGGTTTTGACGGAATGGATATAAGTGAATTTTATAATCCAGGGATAACAACAGTAAGACAACCTAAACAGCTAATGGCAACAAAAAGCATAAAACATTTATTTGACTTAATAAATCAAAGGGAAAATCATAAACATTTGTTATTAGATACTGAGCTAGTTAAGAGAGAGTCATGTAAATTTGTTAATGAACTAGCAAATATTTTAGTATAAGAAGAATATATTCGTTATAAGATACAGTTTAGGGGGAGAAGATAAATGGAGAGACGAAGTGGGATAATAATGCATATTTCATCATTACCAGGAAAATATGGTATTGGGACATTTGGAAAAGAGGCTTATAAATTTGCAGATTTTCTTAAGAAAGCTGGACAAACATATTGGCAAATACTGCCTTTAGGACAAACAGGATATGGTGATTCCCCATATCAATCATTTTCAGCTTTTGCTGGAAATCCTTATTTTATAGATTTTGATATGTTAAGTGAAGAAGGCCTATTAGAAAAAGAAGATTATATAAATGTTAATTTTGGTGATGATTTAGAAGATATAGATTATGGATTATTATTTATTGAAAAATTAAAAGTTCTTAGAATAGCTTATGAAAAATCAAAGAATAAGTTAGGGGAAGATTATAATAAATTTAAGGAAGATGAAAGTTTGTGGCTTAATGATTATGCTTTATATATGGCAGTAAAGGGACGTTTTGCTCTTAAATCATGGCAAAATTGGGCTGAGGACATAAAGAAACGATATGGTTATTCTATGGATTATTATAATAGGGAACTTAAAGAAGATATAGAGTACTGGACATTTATCCAATATATATTTTTTAAACAATGGTACAAATTAAAAGAGTATGTGAATTCTTTAGGAATAAAGATAATAGGGGATATACCTATTTATGTTTCAGAAGATAGTGCAGATATTTGGGCAAATCCACAAGCTTTTTTGCTAGATGAAAATCAAATACCGATAAAGGTTGCAGGATGCCCACCAGATGCTTTTTCAGAAACGGGGCAACTTTGGGGCAATCCAATATATAATTGGGATTACTTAGAAAAAACTGGATATAAATGGTGGATAAATAGAGTTAGGGAAAGCCTTAGAATATACGATATTGTTAGAATAGATCATTTTAGAGGCTTTGAATCATACTGGGAAATACCTTATGGAGAAGAAACTGCAATTAATGGAAAGTGGGTTAAGGGACCAGGAATAAAATTATTCAAGGCGATAGAAAATGCATTGGGAAAAGTAAATGTTATTGCTGAGGATTTAGGTTACTTAACTGAAGATGTTTTAGCTTTTAGAGATGAAACAGGCTTTCCAGGGATGAAAGTATTACAATTTGCATTTGATTCTAGAGAGGAAAGTGATTATTTACCACACAATTATATAAGAAATTGTATCGCTTATACAGGAACTCACGATAATGATACATTTAGAGGATGGTATGAGGTAACTGGAGATAAAGAGGATATAGATTATTGTGTTAAATATCTTCATTTAAATAAGGAAGAAGGATATAACTGGGGCTTTATAAGAGGAGCTTGGAGTAGTGTAGCTGATACAGCAATTGCAGTGATGCAAGATTTTTTAAATTTAGGGAATGAAGCTAGAATGAATATGCCATCTACGACAGGAAAAAACTGGAGATGGAGATTAAAGGATGGTGTTCTTACAGATGAGTTAGCAGAAAAAATATATGATATAACTAAATTATATGGTAGATGCAAAAATGATGAATATATTAAAAATAAAGTGGATTAAATTTTATTATATGAAGTTTAAAAAAACTTCATATAATAATTTACAAAAAAGTAATAATAGTGTATAATATATATGTAAAATAAATTTATTCTTATATAAGTTGGTAACGTTACCTGATAAGATTAAATTAAAAAGACAAATAACAATCTCTTTTTATTTATATAAGTAAGACAAGGCTATCCCAAAAGTCTTGCCTTTTTTTTTATATTAAAATTAAGTATAATGATACTATATCAAAAAAGGAGATGAACAACTTTGAGTGAATTTGAATCTAAGATAAGATCAAAGGAATTAGATTATTTTTTTAATGCTATTTTAAAGATTAAAGATATAGAAGAGTGTTATAGGTTTTTTGAAGATGTTTCAACTATAACTGAACTAAAAGCATTATCCCAAAGATTACAAGTTGCAAAAATGTTAAGAGAGAAAAAAACATATATTGAAATTGGATCCGCAACAGGAGCATCAACTGCAACAATTAGTAGAGTAAATAGATGTTTAAATTATGGAAATGAAGGATATAATACTATTTTAGATAGATTAGAAATGGATAAAGAGCAGTAATTAGGCTGCTCTTATTTTAACATTATTTTAAGTCGTCTATTTGTTTTTTTAAATCAAATACTTCGCTTTGAACTTGTTTAATTTTAGCTTTATTGCTTTCAAGTCTAGATTTAATATCTTCAACTATATTTTGCATATTTTCTATTCTTTCCATAGAAGTAGGTCTTCCATTAAATAATCTGTCAGTAAAGTCATCTAGTCTTTCTTCATCATTTTTAATAAATGTTTTTAATTTTTTTATAAATTCTTCTTTTTTATCTATAAGGCCTTGTAAAAATTCTTCTTGTCTTTTAGCCCTATCAGAATTGATTTTATCAAAGTATTCTTGTCTAAGGGTATAGAATTTATCTCTAGCTTCTTTAAACTCATTTACTACATTTTCATTTTCTTCTTTTCCGCAGAAGCCTATATGGAAAAATTTCTCGCTTAATTCTTTTACTTTTTCAGAAGCTTCTTTCCAATTTTCATTAATATAAAGAGTTTTTAAATCTTCTATAAGAGCACGTCTAGCTTCTAAGTTTAATTTATTATTAGCCTTAAGTTCATCAAAATATTCTTGTCTTTTAGAGAAAAACTCATTTTTAGCACTTGCATATCCTTGACTTATTTCATCATTACCTTCTTTACCTGAGAAGCCAATAGATTTAAACTCATCACATAAAGCTGTGAATTCTTCAGTGGCTTTTTTCCAATTTTCATTATTAACTAATCCTTTAAGTTTTGCTATAATTTCTCTTTTCCTTTCAGCTTTTATAGCAAAATCATTTTGAAGGTTTTTAATTGCTTCTTTTCTCATAGCATGAAGATTTGATTTTATATCTTTAAATTCATGAAATAATCTTTCGTTAGACTCTTTTCCAGCGAAGCCTATTTCATAAAACTCTTGACTATATTTCTTTAAAAGCTCATCAGTTTCTTTTAAACCATTAGAGTAATTTAGTTCTTTTAATGAGTTTATTAATTCTATCTTTTTAGTTTCATTTTCTTTAAAATGCTCTTTAGATTTATCATAAAATTCTTGTCTAGCTTTAAAGAAATAGTCTTTTGCTTCTTTTAATTCGTCATTTAATATATTATTTTCTTTTTGATCATAGTATGGAATTTTTTTAAACTCATCTAATAAGGCATCTAATTTTGCTTTAGCCTCCTTCCAGTTTGTAGCATTATCAGTAAGCTCCTTTATGGAGTTTATAATTTTTCTCTTTTCATCTGAAGTTTCTTTTTCATGTTCTTTTAGAAGTTCTCCGAAATTTTCCATGGGTTTTTCAGCGGTTTCTTCTATGTAAATAGATTCGTTGTTTGACATATATAAAATCCCCTTTCTTAAATTAACACTTAATATAATTTTAAGGTGTTATTAACATTATGTCTATAACAAATAATTTAATAATTGTAATTAATGCACATTAATAACTATAAAATTTTATGATTTATTAAAACAAATTATTCTTAAATAACATTATTTTGTCACGAAGCGAATATAAAATTATTAACAGCTAGTAATATATATGATATTATAAGTTGAAGAAAAAAATATCAATAATACAGAGAGGGTGCTGAAATTTGTCAAGATTATTCGGAACAGATGGAGTTAGAGGAATTGCAAATACAGAATTAACATCGGAGTTAGCATATAATTTAGGAAGAGCAGGAGCTTATGTATTAACTGAAGGAACTCATAAGCCTAAAATAATAGTAGGAAAAGATACAAGGGTATCAAGCTACATGCTAGAATCAGCATTAATTGCTGGAATACTTTCAGTAGGAGCAGAAGCAGTATGTGTAGGGGTAATACCAACACCTGCAGTTGCGCATTTAACAAGAGCTTATGGTGCTGACGCTGGAGTAATGATATCAGCTTCTCACAACCCTGTTGAATATAATGGAATTAAATTCTTTAATGATAAAGGATACAAACTATCAGATGATTTAGAAGATCAAATACAAAAGGTAATAGAAGAAGGTTTTAAGGAAGTTCCATCACCAACTGGAGTTTCTTTAGGTAGAAAGGTAGAAGAGTTAGGCGCTTTAGAAGATTACATAGAGTTTGCTAAAAATACTGTGGGAATCGATTTAAGTGGACTAAAAGTAGCTTTAGATTGTGCAAATGGAGCATCTCATCAAGCAGCTGTAAGAGGATTTAGAGAACTTGGCGCTGAGGTTTTTGTAATAAATGATAATCCAGATGGGACAAACATAAATGAGAATTGTGGTTCTACACATCCAGAAGAATTAATGGATTATGTTGTTAGGAAAAATTGTCATATGGGATTTGCCTTTGATGGTGATGCAGACAGATGTTTAGCTGTTGATGAAAAAGGAAATTTAATTAATGGAGATTATATCCTAACTATTTGTGGAAAATATCTAAAAGACTTAGGTAGATTAAAAGATGACACGATAGTTGTTACTGTTATGAGTAATTTAGGAATGATGTTAGCTTGTGAGAAAGAACAAATAAAGACTATTAAAACTAAAGTTGGAGATAGATATGTCTTAGAAGAAATGGTTAATAATGGTTATATACTAGGTGGAGAACAATCAGGACATATAATATTTCTAGAACACAATACAACTGGAGATGGACTAGTTACAGCATTTCAATTAGCATCTATAGTTAAGAAGACAAAACAATCATTAAGTGAATTAGCGTCAATAATGAAAGAACTTCCACAAGTTTTAGCAAATGCTAAAGTACCAAATAATATGAAAAATATTCATGAAATAGATCCAGAAATAAAAAATGAGATAAGTAAAATAGAAAAAGCATTAAATGGAGTTGGAAGGGTTTTAATAAGACCTTCAGGTACAGAACCATTAGTTAGAGTTATGCTAGAAGGTGAAAATCAGGAAGAAATAGATAAGATGGCTCATGACTTAGCGGATTTAATAATGAAAAAAGCGAATAAATAAAAATTCTTTTAAAGGGGAGTTTATCTCCCTTATTTTATTATATAGAGGTATATACCTCTATATATCTAGTATTAAATAGAAGGAAATTAAAGAAAATTTAATAAAATAGCATATAATTTTAAAAAATGAAGAAATATAAATTGAAATACTTGAAAAAAAGTTTTTAGGTGGTAAAATATTAAATTGTAAGTAATAATATGCTAATAACATGATAAAGAATACAAGCATATACTTTTATTAGGACTAAATTATAAAACTGTTAAAATAAGCGCCAGAACTCTAAAGAATGAGTTGACGAGGATGAGGAGTATCGAAACTTCGGCGGATACCTCACGGTAGCAAGCACTATCGTAAAAGTTGGACAAAACTTAAAAGTGATTTTAAGGACAAAGCCAGTTAAGTGCTGTAAATTTAGTCCTTTCCTAAAAATAATAATTTTGTAAAAAGGAAGGAATTTTTTATGTGTGGAATAGTAGGATATGTAGGTAAGGAAGAAGCTACAAAAATATTGGTGGAAGGTTTATCAAAATTAGAGTATAGAGGATATGATTCAGCAGGGGTTGCTGTTCTTGAAAATAAAAAAATTAGAGTTGAAAAATGTAAAGGTAGACTTTTAAATCTAGAAGAAAAATTAAAAAATACTCCTTTAAAAGGAACTATAGGAATAGGACATACTAGATGGGCAACTCATGGAGAACCATCAGATGTAAATTCTCATCCTCATAGCAATAATAATATTACTTTAAGTGTAGTTCATAACGGAATAATAGAAAACTATGCTAAGCTAAAGGAAATGTTAATAGGAAAGGGATATAAGTTCTTCTCTCAAACAGATACAGAAGTTATACCAAATCTTGTAGACTATTACTATGAAGGAGATCTATTAGATGCTGTAATGAAAGCAACATCTAAAATGGAAGGTTCTTATGCAATAGGTGTGATATGTAATGACGAACCAGATAAAATAGTAGCGGTTAGAAAAGATAGTCCATTAATAGCTGGAGTTGGAGAAGATGAATTTTTTATAGCATCTGATATACCAGCAGTTTTAAATCATACAAGAGATGTATATCTTTTAAATGATAAGGAATTTGTTGTTTTAACTAAAAATGGAATAACAATATATGATGAAGATAAAAATATTATAGAAAAAGAAATATTTCATGTAACATGGAATGCAGATGCAGCTGAAAAAGGTGGATATGAAGATTTTATGATAAAAGAAATTCATGAACAACCAAAAGCTATAAAAGATACAATGACTTCAAGAATAGTTTTAGATAAGCCTATAACTTTAGATGATATTCATATAACTAAAAAAGATCTTGAAAATATTGATAGAATTTACATTGTAGCTTGTGGAACAGCTTACCATGCAGGGATAATAGGTAAATATGCTATCGAAAAATTAGCTAGAATACCAGTTGAAACTGATATAGCATCAGAATTTAGATATAGAGACCCAGTAATAACTAAAAATACTTTGGTTATAGTTTTAAGTCAGTCAGGAGAAACAGCAGATACTTTAGCAGTTTTAAGAGATAGTAAGGCTAAAGGTGCTAGAGTTCTTGCAGTAACAAATGTTGTAGGAAGTTCAGTGTCAAGAGAAGCTGATGATGTCTTATATACTTGGGCAGGACCTGAAATTGCAGTTGCATCAACAAAAGCTTATGTAACACAACTTATTGCTATGTATACAGTAGCACTTCACTTTGCAAGCTTAAGAAAAACAGTTTCTGATGAAGAGATAGAAAGTATTAAAAAGGAAATGCTTATACTTCCTGAAAAAGTAGAAGAGATACTATCTAATAAAGAGGAAATACAAAAATTTGCTGCTAAGCATTATGGTGAAAAAGATATGTACTTCTTAGGAAGGGGCTTAGATTATGGAGTTGCTATGGAGGGCTCTTTAAAGCTTAAAGAAGTAACTTATATTCATTCAGATGCTTATGCAGGAGGAGAATTAAAACATGGTCCTATAGCATTAATTGAAAAAGATGTTGTAGTTGTAGCACTTTTAACACAAACAGAACTTGCTGATAAAATGGTGAGTAATATTCAAGAAGTTGTTACAAGAGGAGCTAGAGTACTTGCAGTTATGTGTGAAAAAGATAAACAGTACTCAAAATCAATGGATGCTTCAATAATAATACCAGATACAATAAGTCTTTTAACACCAGTATTAAGTGTTGTACCACTTCAATTATATTCTTATTATGTTGCAAAACAAAAAGGATTAGATGTTGATAAGCCAAGAAATTTAGCAAAATCAGTTACAGTTGAATAATAGATAGTAAAGAAAAGATGTGCATAAAAAATTATGTACATCTTTTTTTGTTAAAGAGTAATTAAAATTCTGAATATTTATATCTTTAAATTAATATAAGTAATTTGGTAATATTTTTATTGACTTAGGATAATTTTTTGTAATAATTTATTAATAATTTTGGGGTAAAATTAGAGGAGTTATAAAACAAGTCAAAGAATTATACTATAAGGAGATGTAAAAGGCATGGGGGATAAGTCTATGAGAAAACAAGATATAAGAAAGATAATTAAAAGAAAAAGAGAAGAGATTGATAAACAGATAAAAAAAGAATTAGATTTAAGAATAATGAATAATTTTTTTAACAGCGATTATATAAATAAGAGCAATGTAATATTTATTTACGTAAATATGGAAAGTGAAATAAATACAGTAGATATAATAACAAGACTTTTAAATATGGGTAAAAGGGTAGCAGTACCTAAGGTACTTCCAGGAAACAAAGAGATGGTAGCTCTTGAAATTAAATCACTTTCGGATTTAAATGAGAGTGGAGCTTTTGGAATACTAGAACCTGATATAACTAAAAAAGATGTAGGGGATGAAGTAGACTTGATAATTCTGCCAGGATTAGCTTTTGACAAAAGAGGGTATAGAATAGGCTATGGTGGTGGATTTTACGATAGATTTTTACAAAGATATAATAATGTAAAAAGGGTATCTTTGTGTTATAATTTTCAGATAATAGAAAATATTCCTGAAGAGGATTTTGATGAAGCTATAGACATTATAATTACTGAAGATAAAATAATAAGAGTAGATTAAATTTTTTTGATTTAGTTGACAGGTTTAATTTAAATGATATAATAAAAACATAAATAAACACATATCCCTATAAAAATAGTAGGAAAAACTTTGAAATAGAATAGTAGTATAAAGCAATATTTTAAATTGTATACTTAAAATTAATAGATTAAGTAAGTACAGTTACAGAGAGGAAACTATTGGTGAGATGTTTCTAACATGTATTTTATATGAATGTGCGCTATGGAGTTTATGTCACCAAAATTTTAGTAATGACATACGGTAAAGCCCGTTATAGCTTAAGGATTTATTAGAATCTATTAAGGAGGGACTTTTGTCTAAAGTAGAGTGGAACCACGAGAATCTTCGTCTCTATTTTGATAAATAGCTCTTTTTTTTTGTGAAATTTTATAGTGATTTAACGGAGGTATAAATATGAAAAAGAAAATTATTGGAATATCAGCAAATATTGAGATAGCCACAGATAGTACTTGTTTTGCTGGATGCAAAAGATTAAGACTTTATGATGAGTATGTTAGTTCAGTTACAAAAGCTGGTGCTATTCCTATGATAATACCAGTTGTTACTGATAAAGAAATCTTGGAGGAACAACTTAATGTTATAGATGGATTGATAATTTCAGGAGGTTATGATGTAGATCCTTTAAGATATAATGAAGAACCCCATCCACTTTTAGGACAAACATTTCCTGAAAGAGATGAATTTGAGTTTACCCTAGCGAAACTTGCCATGGAGAAGGAAATTCCTGTCCTTGGAATTTGTAGAGGACATCAAGTGTTAAATGTTCTTAATGGAGGGACTTTATATCAAGATATATCACTTAAAAAAGGAAATAATTTAAAGCATATTCAAAGTGGACATGGATCTACAGTTTCCCACAAAATAAATATAGCAAAAGATTCCATGCTTTATGAAATACTAGGAGAGGGTGCACTTGTTAATTCCCTTCATCATTTAGCAGTTAAAGATGTAGCTAAAGGATTTAAAGTTAGCGCTATCGCAAGTGATGGTGTTATTGAGGCTATAGAAAGAACACAAGGATCTTTTGCTATGGGAATTCAATGGCATCCAGAAGTTTTAGCAGATAAAAATGAAGATATGCTAAATATATTTAAATATTTTATAAAACAAATAAAATAATCATAAACTAAGTGTATTAATTTTTATAATAAACCAAAGATGTCATGTCTTCATAACTGAGGGGGTAAGATTAATAACTATACAATGAAATCATTAAAAAGATAAAATAAAAGAAAGAGGTTAGAAGGATGAAAACAGGGAAATCGAAAATAGGATTTCTTAGCATTATTCTTTTAGGGTTTAATGCTATTGTAGGAAGCGGGATATTCTTGCTTCCCAATCAAGCAATGAAACTTATTGGGTCTACAAGCCTATTTGTAATATTATTTGATGCATTCTTAGCTATTACAATAGCTTTATGTTTTGCTGAAATGGGAGGAATATTTAAGAAAAATGGTGGTCCCTACGTGTATACACGGGAGGCTTTTGGTAGCTTTGCAGCCTTTGAAGTTGGTATAATGACTTATGCTATATGTGTTATAGCTTGGGCTACTATGGCAGTAGGATTTACTACGGCACTATCAGTATTTTGGCCTGGAGCAGATAAGGGCGTGACTAAAGATATTTTAGTTACTGTATTTATAATTGCTTTAGGTATACTTAATATAATTGGAGTAAACTTTACTAAGATAATAATGAATATAGCTACTGTAGGAAAAATAATTCCTCTTATTATCTTTATAGCAATTGGGGTTTTCTTCATGAAGATTAATAATTTTATTCCGATGTTACCTCATGGAGTTTATACTTCTGGGTCTTTTGGAGCAGCAGCGCTTTTAATATTTTTTGCCTTTACTGGATTTGAGAGTATTGCCTTAGCAGCAGAAGATATGGAGAATCCAGCTAAAAATATACCAAAGGCAATTGTTATTGTTATGATTTTAGTTTCAGTTGTATACATACTTATTCAAGCTGTATCTATTGGAGTACTTGGTTCTGCATTATCAAGTGATGTGACACCAGTAGCAACAGCGTCTTCAAGATTTTTAGGGTCTGGCGGTGCAATCTTAGTAAGCCTTGGTATATTGATTTCTATTATAGGAATTAATGTGGCATCATCATTTTCATCGCCAAGAATGGCAGTTGCACTTGCAAATGATGGGTTATTACCTAAAGTAGTTGGGAAATATAATAAATTAAATACACCTTATGTTGCTATAATACTCACCGTTATATTAACTATACCAATAGCTTTATCAGGTTCATTTACAGAGCTTGCTTTAATAAGTGCTATATCTAGATTTGCTCAGTATTTACCAACATGCTTAGCAGTACCAGTGTTAAGATGGAAAAAACCAGGGGCTGAACGTTCATTTAAAATACCATTTGGTCCTGTAATACCTGTGATAGCAGTATTAGTAAGTATATGGATACTATTCCAATCAACTACTCAAGAAATAGTTTGGGGTCTTGGTGGACTTATAATAGCAATACCACTTTATTTTATAATGAAAGCATATAATAAAAGACAAAGTAATAGTTAATTTAAAGATTCGTTTTAATAGGTATATTTAGTGATTTATATAATTAACAAAATATTTCTAGCTATTTTTTATCAACTTTTAAAAATTTACTTTTTCAAGCATTAGAAATTTTATATTAAGGGTAGAAAAATATTTTTATTTATTAAAATGGAACTTTAAAATTAAGTATTAACTAAAATAGAGGTAATTAATAAAAGTTGGCATACTAAAATATCATAAAGATTATACTATAAATGTATATGAATAAGATTATATTTAAAGTTAAGAGCTTACTTAAAGTTCTTAGATAATAATTTAAATATAATCTTTTATTTTTGATTTTGTTTTAAAAGCATGAATAAAGTGTTAAAATTATTAGGAAAATATACTAAAAGGGGCTAGAAACTATGAAATTTAATGATTTTAAATATGAAAGACCAAATTATGATAACGTGAAAAGTATCTTAGAAAGTCTTGTATTAGAGCTTAAGGTATCAAATAATTGGAATGATGCTAAAGAGATAATAAAGAAGATATATGAAGTTAGAAGTGATATAGAATCAGCAAAAGAAATAGCAACTATTCGTTATACAATAAATACAAAAGATGAATTCTATGAAAAAGAAAATGAATATTGGGATGAGTACTCACCTTTATATGAAGAGATTAATTCTAAGTTTTATGAAGTATTAGTAAATTTAAAGTATCAAGATGAAATAGAAAAGTGTTATGGAAAACAAATACTTAATATAGCTAAGTATTCTTTAAAATCTTTTTCTAAGGAAGTAATCAAAGATTTACAACTTGAAAATAAGTTAGCGTCTAACTATCAAAAGCTTATTGCTTCTGCAAAGATACCATTTAAAGGAGAAGAAAAAACATTATCTGAATTAACTCCTTTTGCATTATCTAAAGATAGAGAAATCAGAAAAGAAGCAAATGAAGCAAAGTATGGATTCTTTACTAAAAATGAAGAGGAAATAGATAAAATATATGATGAATTAGTAAAGGTTAGAGATAAGATAGCTAAAAAGTTAGGATACAAAGACTTTGTAGAGCTTGGTTACATCAGAATGAATAGATTTGACTATAACGAAGAAATGGTAGAAAAATTTAGAGCACAAGTTGAAGAATCTATTGTACCAGTAAACAATAAATTATATGAAAGACAAAGAAAAAGACTAGGATTAGAAAAGTTAAATTACTATGATGAAAAATTTGAATTTTTATCAGGAAATCCAACTCCTAAAGGAGAAGAAAAATGGATAATAGATAATGGAATGAAGATGTACTCAGAATTATCTAGTGAAACTAAAGAGTTTTTTAGTTTTATGGTAGAAAATGATTTAATGGATTTAGTTTCTAAGAAGGGAAAAGCAAGTGGTGGATATTGCACATATATACCTAAATATAAAGCACCATTTATATTTTCAAACTTTAATGGAACATCAGGAGATGTTGATGTTTTAACTCATGAGGCAGGTCATGCTTTTCAAGTATACAGAAGTAGTTATATAGAAGTTTTAGAGTGCAACTTTCCAACTTATGAAAGCTGTGAAATTCATTCTATGAGTATGGAGTTCTTTGCTTGGCCTTGGATGAATTTATTCTTTAAAGAAGATACAGATAAATATAAGTATTTACATTTAGGTTCAGCTCTTAAATTTATTCCATATGGAATAACAGTAGATGAATTCCAACACTTTGTATATAAAAATCCAAATGCAACTCCAAAGGAAAGAAAAGATGAATGGAGAAGACTTGAGAAAAAATATCTTCCTCATAAGGATTATTCAGAATGTGATTTTCTAGAAAGAGGAGGTTGGTGGTTCCAACAAGCTCATATTTTCTTAGATCCATTTTATTATGTAGATTATACCTTAGCTCAAATATGTGCTCTTCAATTTTGGAAAAAAGATAGAGAAAACCATGAAAAGGCTTGGGAAGATTATTTAAGATTATGTAGCATAGGTGGATTAATGCCTTTCCAAGAACTTGTTAAATATGCGAATTTAAAATCACCTTTTGAAAAAGGTTGTGTAAGTGAAATAATTGGTGATATAGATAAATATTTAGGAAGCGTTGATGATACTAAGCTTTAAAATAGAATTATATTAAAGAAGGATACACTAGAGTATTTGACTTTTAAATTAATTACCTAGGTGTGTTTTAGTAAATATTCATTTTGTGAGAAAGTGACAAATGCTTTAATAGGTAATTAGTTTTCTGTATTTAGGCAAAGGTAATCATTAGAATACACAAAATAAAGTACATTGCTTACTCTTTCTTTGAAATAAAATTGCTATAAAACTTTTAGTGTTTTAATTTAATGAGTTATAGAAATTTAATAATTTTAAAAGATAATAAAAGTTAATTAATCTTTAATATTTTAAAAGTAGTACTGATTAAGATAAGAGGAAGTAATAAATAAAAGGCTATAGAAAACTCCATAGCCTTTTATTTTTAATTAAACTTCTTTATTGTAAACTTCGTTAGCTATTCTATCAGCTAAAACATCAAGAGACATTGCACCTTCTTCACCATTTTTTCTGCTTCTAACAGAAACTTCATTGCTCTCGGCTTCTTTTTCTCCAACAACTAAGATGTAAGGAGTTCTTTCAAGTCTAGCTTCTCTTATTTTATATCCTATCTTTTCAGCTCTATAATCAGCTTCAACTTTTATTCCTTTATTTCTTAAAGTACTAACAACTTTATCTGCATAGTCATTGTACTTATCAGATATAGGAAGGATTTTAGCTTGAACTGGGCATAACCAAGTTGGAAGAGCACCAGCATATTTTTCGATAAGCATAGCTAAAGTTCTTTCATAGCAACCTATTGAAGATCTGTGGATAATGTATGGAAGTTTCTTTTCCCCATTCTTATCAACATAAGTCATGTTAAATCTTTCAGCTAAAGCAAAGTCTATTTGAACAGTTATTATTGTATCTTCTTTTCCATGAACATTTTTAAATTGGATATCAAGTTTTGGGCCATAGAATGCTGCTTCATCATCAGCTTCAACATAATCTATATTTAAGTGATTTAATATATTTCTCATTATATCTTGAGTGCTTTCCCAAGCTTCAGGATTATTTATATACTTTTCAGTATTGTTTGGATCCCATTTTGAGAATCTATAAGATATATCTCCTTCTATTCCTAAAGTGTTCATAATGTAGTCAATTAAACTTACAACACCTTTAAATTCTTCTTCTAATTGTTCTGGTGTACATACTATATGGCCATCTGCTAGAGTAAATTGTCTAACTCTTATAAGACCGTGCATTTCACCTGATGCTTCTTTTCTAAATAAAGTAGAAGTTTCAGCATATCTTATAGGTAAATCTCTATAGCTGTGTTGTTCTGCATTGTAAATAGTATATTGGAATGGACAAGTCATAGGTCTTAAAGCTAAAACTTCATCATCTTTTTCTTCATCACCTAAAACAAACATACCATCTTTGTAGTGATCCCAGTGACCTGATACTTTGTATAAATCACTCTTTGCCATTAAAGGAGTTTTAGTTAAAACATAACCTCTCTTTTCTTCTTCATCTTCAACCCATCTTTGAAGTGTTTGGATTATTCTGGCTCCCTTTGGCATCATTAAAGGTAAACCTTGACCTACATTTTCATCAGTAGTGAAGTATTTTAATTCTCTACCTAATTTGTTGTGGTCTCTTTTTTTAGCATCTTCTAAAGCTTCTAAGTGAGCATCAAGTTCAGCTTTCTTTTGGAAAGCAGTACCGTATACTCTAGATAGCATTTTGTTTTTCTCGTTACCTTTCCAATAAGCTCCTGTACAGTTTAAAAGTTTTATAGCTTTTAATGGTTTTAGAGACATTATGTGAGGACCTGCACAAAGGTCTACAAAATCACCTATTTGATAGAAAGATATTATTTCATCTTGGTCTAAATCATTTATAAGTTCAACCTTGTAAGGTTCATCTTTCATAAGCTCTAAAGCTTCATTTCTTGGAAGCTCAAATCTTTTTATTTCAGGATTTTCTTTTATTATTTTTCTCATTTCATCTTCAATTTTAACTAATTCTTCAGCAGAGAATGCTTTTTCACAGTCAAAATCATAGTAGAAACCATTAGTAATTGAAGGTCCTATAGCAAGTTTTACATTTGGAAATAGTCTTTTAACAGCCATTGCAAGTACATGAGAAGCTGTATGTCTAAAAGCATCTTTTCCTTCTTGTGAATCAAAAGTACAGATTTCAAGAGTTGAATCTTTATCAACTACAAATCTTAAATCTTCGACCTTTCCATTAACAATGCCACAGTAAGCATTTCTAGCTAAGCCTTCACTTATGCTTTTAGCTATATCTAAAACAGAAATAGCGTTATCAAATTCTTTTATAGAGCCATCTTTTAAAGTAATTTTTATCATATTAAAAATCTCCCTTCGTAATTTAAATTTATAAAATAAAAAACTCCCATCCCTAATCTTAATAAAAGAAAAGGGACGAGAGTATATATTCCCGTGGTTCCACCCAATATTGCAAAATTAATTTTGCCACTTAACAAAAATCGTAACGTGATTTAAACGTACTGTATTAAAGTCGCTCAGAGGTGGTCTTCAGCTAAATATATTTAAAAATACTCACACCTATGTATTTTCTCTCTGAAAAATATTAAAAAGCTTACTCTTCTCATCATAGCTTTATATTATTGCCTAAACAATAAATATTAAATTGATAATATATATTATAGATATATTAAATAAATGTGTCAATGAAAAATAAAATTATAAAGTTTATTTATCAAATAGTTAATTGTATTATATGTAAAAATATGGTAATATACAAATGGAATTATGTAAATGATTACTAGGATTAATTAGGGGGAAAATATGAAGATTAAAAAGATAACAGCTTTTTTATTAGCATCAACTTTAGGATTAGGGTTAGTATCGTGTGGAAGTAGTGATACAACAACTAATGACGTAAAAGATAGTAATGGTAGTAACAAAATAACTATATGGGCATGGGATGAATCATTTAATATAGTAGCAGCTAACAAGGCAAAGGAGATATATTTAAAAGATAATCCAGATGCAGAAGTTGAAGTGGTAACAATGGCTCAAGATGATATAGTTGCTAAATTAAATACCAGTTTATCATCAGGGTCTTATGAAGGATTACCTAATATTGTATTGATTGAAGATTATAAGATACAAGGATATTTAACAGCTTATGAAGATGAATTTGCTGATTTATCTAACATAGCATCACCTGATGATTTTGCAGAATATAAAACAGGGGTAAATGTAATTGATAATAAATTATATGGAATACCTTTTGATAGCGGAGTAGCAGCGACTTTCTATAGAGTAGATTTAATAGAAGAGGCTGGATATACAAAAGAAGATATGGAGAACTTAACTTGGGAGAAGTATATAGAGATAGGTAAGGCAGTAAAAGAAAAGACAGGAGTTTCTATGTGTACCTTAGACCCAAGTGATTTAGGACAGATAAGAACAATGCTTCAAAGTGCAGGTGCGTGGTATACAGGAAAAGATGGAGAAGTAACTATTGCTAATAATCAGGCTTTAAAGGATGCTATTACAATATATAAGGAGCTAGCTGAATCTGGTATAACAAAGCAAACAGCAGATTGGGATCAGTTTGTAGGAGCATTTAATAATGGAGAGGTAGCGTCAGTAGTATCTGGATGTTGGATTGCACCATCTATTGAAAAAGCTGAAGATCAAAGTGGTAAATGGGCAGTTTCAGCCTTCCCTAAGATGGGAAATAATTCAGTCTCAGTAAATGCATCATCTATAGGTGGTGCAGGATGGTATGTTCTTGAAAATGTTGGAGATACTGATACGGCTATAGATTTCCTAAATGGAACATTTGCCTCTAATGCAGAGCTTATGAATGACTTAGCAGAAGAAATAACATTAGTAAGTACATTAAATTCAGCTGCAGATTGTGAAAATTATTTAAGTGGTGTTGATTTCTTTGGTGGACAAGAAGTATTTAAGGATTTAGCACAGTGGACAGGGGAAGTTCCATCAGTAAATTATGGACTACACACTTATGCTATTGAGGATATTATGACAGAGGCAGTTCAAGCTATAGTAAATGGTGCAGATATAGATGAAACATTAGAAGCTTACCAAAAACAAATTGAAGCTGCGGTATCTTAAATTTTAGATGTTAAGTTAAATAACCATTTACTATGACAATTTTGGTAGATGGTTATTTGTATGTTTGAGGGGGATTATATGAAGACATGTAATGAAACAGTTGATGTTAATAAACATGAGCAAAAGAAAAAAGGTTTAAATAACAAGAAGAATAGAGATGCATGGGTATTTTTAATACCTAGTGTTTTATTAATAATTGCCTTTGTATTTTATCCTATGATACAAGCTTTTATAACATCATTAAAAAGTGGTATGGGAAATAACCTATCCTTTGTAGGTATAGATAATTATAAGAGATTATTAACTGATTCAACTTTTAAAAAGGCTCTGTTTAATACGGTACTTTATTTAGTAATTCAGGTTCCTATAATGATTATATTAGCTCTTGTAATATCATCTATGTTAAATGATAAAAAATTAAAAGCAAGAGGGTTTTTTAGAACAGCTATATTTTTACCCTGTGTTACATCTCTTGTTGCCTATTCTATTGTTTTTAAAAGTTTATTTGCAACAGATGGATTTGTAAATTCAATTTTATTAAGAGTTAACTTAATAGCTGAGCCAATAGCATGGATAACACATCCTGTTTGGGCTAAAGTTTTAATTATAATGGCTATAACTTGGAGATGGACAGGATATAACATGGTATTTTATTTAGCGGGAATGCAATCAATAGACGATTCAATATATGAAGCGGCTGATATAGATGGGGCTAGTGCTTTTGAAAAGTTTAAATCAATTACATTACCTCTTTTAAAACCAATAATATTATTTACAACTATAAATTCAACAATAGGTACACTTCAATTATTTGATGAGACTATGAACATAACCCAAGGTGGTCCTGCTAATGCAACTATTACTATATCTCAGTATATTTATAATTTATTATTTAAATATTCTCCTAACTTTGGATATGCAGCTGCAATATCTTATGTAATAGTTCTAATTATAGTAGTTTTATCATTTATTCAATTAAAAGTAGGTGGTGATAAAGATGAGTAAAAAAAGAAGAGTTTTAAATGTTTTTAAGTATATATTTTTAGGTATAGTATCTTTTATATCAATTTTCCCATTTATTTGGATGGTTATAGCTATAACAAATAAATCTGTAGACATTACAAAGGGAACATTAATTCCAGGTAAATATTTTGTTGAGAATTTTAAAAATTTGTTAGCATCAGATTTAAACTATATGGTGGCATTTAAAAATTCATTAATTATCGCTGTAATAACAACAGTTTTAGCTATGATAATATCATCAGCAGCTGGATATGCTTTTGAAGTATATAAGACAAGAACAAAAGATAAAATATTTAACTTTATACTGTTATCAATGATGGTTCCATTTGCTGCTCTTATAGTTCCTTTATTTAGAATGTTTAGTAAGTTTAATAATATAAGCTTTCTAAAAGGAATATCATTAAACACATATGGTTCAGTAATTATTATTTCAATAGCTACAGCATTTTTAATATTTTTCTTTAGGCAAAATACAAAAACTTTTCCTAAAGAATTAATAGAAGCGGCTCGTATTGATGGACTTGGTGAATTTAGTATATTTTTAAAAATATATATACCAACTATGAAATCAACTTATGCAGCAGCAATAATTGTAACATTTATGGCAAGTTGGAATAGCTATTTATGGCCACTTATAGCTTTACAATCTCAAAGCAAAAGAACACTTCCACTTGTAATATCTGCTTTAGGTTCATCATATACACCTGATTATGGAATGATTATGATGGCAGTTGTAATTGCAACATTACCTACAGCATTAATATTCTTCTTAATGCAAAAGCACTTTGTTGCAGGAATGACAGGGTCAGTTAAAGGATAGTAATATTCTAATTTATTAAGAGGTGTTTAAACAAATCAGAGATTAGAGGAGTAAAGATTATAGTTTACTCCTTAATATTGAAATATTTTTATTAAACTACTTGTAAAAGTTATATTTATTTGATAAAATATAAATAAGATGCAGATGTGGCGGAATTGGCAGACGCACTAGACTTAGGATCTAGCGCCTTTGGCGTGGGGGTTCGACTCCCTTCATCTGCACCATTTTAATATTAAATATATGCGGAAGTGACTCAATGGTAGAGTGTCACCTTGCCAAGGTGAAAGTTGCGGGTTCGAGTCCCGTCTTCCGCTCCAAGGTTAAAAGTAGTTAAAAGCTACTTTTTATTTTTGCAAAAAAAGATTTTATACAATTTAATTTCATTAAATCTTACATAGATAAAGTTGAATATTATAGAGTAATATGGACAGTAGTATAATTGAGGAGTGAGAATGTGAAAAGTGAATTTAATTTAGAGGATTATTTAGGAAATGGTATAGAAAACATAGTGAAAAAAGTTATTAAGTCATCATTAAAAAATCCAAAAGAAAGTGCTTTTGTTTTAAAGTATGCTTTATCAAGTAAAGAAGCTAAAAAGAGAAGAATTAACTATGAAAGTAATGGTGAGCATATACCAGTGTTTTTAATGGCTAGTATAACAAGTAACTGTAATTTGTTTTGTAAAGGATGTTTTGCAAGAGCAAATAATTATTGTGGTGAAACTAAAAGAAAAATGTTGCCTTCAGAAAGATGGGAAGAAATTTTTAATGAGGCAAAGGAACTTGGGGTAGCCTTTATAATATTGTTAGGTGGAGAGCCATTAATGAGAAGAGATGTTATGGAAAAGGCTTCTAAGATAAAAGAAATAGTATTTCCTGTATTTACAAACGGAACTATGGTTGATGATAGTTATCTTAAACTGTTTAATGATAATAGAAATTTAGTGCCTATGTTAAGTATCGAGGGAGATAAAGAAGAAATTGATCAAAGGCGTGGAGAAGGAACTTATAACAATTTGCTTAATGTTATGAGAAAGTTTAAGGAAAAGGCTATGTTAGCTAACTTTGTGATTAATTATATCTAAAATAGGCTATAATATA
>CAUWNL010000026.1:0-35418 GCA_963559995.1 uncultured Sarcina sp. | reverse complement strand
CTAATATATCCAAAAATTATTTAAAGTTTACACAATTCTATTGACATAACCGAATTATATATATTTATTATATCTAACAGTATAATAGGGTTATATAAAAAAGTGCATAAATAAGTGGAGGAAATAAAATGAAAGTAAAAATAGTTTTTTATTCATTAGAGGGAAATACTAAGCTTATAGCAGAGGAAATAGCTAAAAATCTTAATGGAGATATTGTAGAGTTAAAGCCTAAAAAGCATTATGTAAATAGTGGATTTAAAAAGTTCTTATGGGGTGGAAAAAGTGCTTTAATGAAGGAAACACCTGATCTTGAAGTTTATGATAATAATTTAGATTATGATTTAATTATTATAGGGACTCCAGTTTGGGCAGGAACCTTTGCGCCTCCAATTAGAACCTTTCTAAAGGATAACAATTTAGAAGATAAAAGAGTAGCTGTATTTGTATGTCATGCTGGTGGTGGAGCTAAGGGGTGTTTTGAAAAATTTAAAAAGCTTGCATCAAAATGTGAAATTATAAGTACTATAGATTTTGTAGATCCGTTAAAAAGGGGTACATTAACTAATATTGATAAAGCTATAAAGTGGGCAAAATCATTATAAAATCAAATATTATTTTAGAGATTTGTAATTAAATTTACAACATTAATTAGTATATATGTAAAATATATTTTAAAAGCTAGTTCATAGACTAAGTTAATAATATTAACTAGTAATTATTTGTAATCTTAAAGTGTAAAACTATGAAATATTTTTTTGCATAATTGTATTAATAATCGTAATTTACGGGCTAATATTTAATTTAGTACAGGCAAATAATATAACAATTGCATTTAATAATGCATTTGATTTTGATAGATTATCCAAATCAAAAGAGATTAGGAATAAAAGATTCAATTTTCAGGGCATCTTCAGTGCCAATAATAAAAAATATTTCAGAATGGGAATAATGTTTCATTATAATTTTAAATATAATTTAAGCTTTCAAAAAGAGTGTTATATCCATGTGGTGTAACACTCCTTTTAACATATTAAAAATACTTTAAAAAATATATAAGATTATCACTATAAAAGGGATAAGTAATAATTAATATGGGGAAGAGTATAAAAATTAGATGTAGATAATATGTTAAGAGATTATACAGAGCTTTTGAAGTGTATAATTGATAAAAATAATAGTTGTTTAAAATAAGAGTTGAGGTTTAAAAAGTTGTTATTTAGTGATTACTAAAAAGTAACTAATTGAAAGTTCTAGTGGAACCTTGTAGAGTATAAATAAATTAAGAGAAGCTAAACATAATATATAAAATTTTATTTTAGTAATATAGATTATTATTGATTTTATAAAGCTTAAAAAATTAATTATATCTGAATTAGAGCAATACTGATAACTAAAGGGTAAACTGATGAATAATAGAATATAAGGAGGAGCATTATGGAAGAAAAATATGATAGTATTATAATTGGGTTTGGAAAAGGCGGAAAGACATTAGCAAACAATATAGCAAATAAGGGATTAAAAGTAGCATTAATAGAAAAAAATCCTAAGATGTATGGTGGAACTTGTATAAACGTAGCTTGTATACCAACAAAAAGCTTAGAGAATTCTGCTAAGATAGCTAAAAAACATGATTTAAAGAGTTATGAAGAAAAAAATAGATTATATAAAGAAGCAATTAGTAAGAAAGAAGAGTTAATAACAGCTTTAAGAAAAGCAAACTTTAATAAAGCAGATTCTAATAAAAATATTACAGTAATTACAGGTGCAGCATCCTTTAAAAATAGTAATACTATAAAAATATTAATGGAGGATACAAAGGAAATTAAAATAATAAAGGGAGATAAAATATTTATAAATACAGGAACTAAGCCCTTTATACCTAGTATAGAAGGAATTTATGATACTAAAAATGTATATACTAGTGAAACATTAATGAATTTAGATAAGCTTCCTAGAGAATTAATAATAATAGGTGCAGGATTTATAGGGCAAGAATTTGCTTCTATATATAGTAATTTTGGTTCAAAGGTCACTTTATTAAATAATGGTTCTGAAATTTTAGTAAATGAAGATAGAGATGATGTAGAAGAAATTTTAAGGATTTATGAGAAAAAGGGTATTTCTTTAGTAAATGGAGTAAAAACTAAAAAATTATATAATGAAGGAGAAAAAGTTGTTGTAGAAGATAATTTAGGTAAAATATTTAAGGGAGATGCTCTTCTTTTAGCAACAGGAAGACAAGCAAATTCTAAAGATCTAAATTTAGAAAAGGCAAGAGTAAAGACAAATGAAAGAGGATTTATAAAGGTTTTAGACGATCTTCAAACTACAAAGGATAATATATTTGCTTTAGGAGATATAAATGGAGGAATGCAATTTACATATATATCTTTAGATGATTATAGAATTGTTTTTGATAATCTTTTTGGTGATAAAAAAAGAAAAGTAAGTGATAGAAAAAATATTCCTACATCAACATTTATTGATCCTACATTTTCTAGAATAGGTTTAACTGCAAAAAAAGCTAAGGAAGAAGGTTTTGATATATTAGTGTTTAAGATGCCAATAGTCTCTATTCCAAGAGCTAAGCAAATAAAACAAACAGAAGGATTTTTAAAAGTTATAGTAAATAAAAGAAATGAAAAAATATTAGGAGCTAGTTTTTTATTTGATGGTTCAAGTGAGCTTATAAATATTATAAAAATGGCTATGGATAATGATATAAGTTATAAATATTTAAGAGATAATATTTATACCCATCCAACATTAATAGAGGGATTTAATGAGTTATTTACAAACGCATTTTTAATAGAAGATAGTATTTTAAAATAACAAATTGTTTTAAATAAATATTAACTTTAAAATATATAAGAATTAATTTAATTCGTAAATAAATACTAGCTACCTATTAAGACTTCTATTATTTTTTCTAAAATTAGCACTATATTAAATTGAAACTTAAATAATATGTATAAATTTTACCATATATACTAATAATACTAGGTGTAATTAGTTATAGTAATAAATTATTGGAGGTAAAATTAATGAAGCTTAGTGCGAGAAATCAGTTAAAAGGAAAAGTAATTGATATTAAAGAAGGAGCAGTGAATGCTATAGTAACTTTAGAAACTAAAGGTGGAGAAATAATAACATCAACTATATCAATGGGATCTGTTAAAGAATTAGGTTTAAAAGTAGGCTTAGAAGCCTATGCAGTTATTAAAGCTACTTCAGTAATGATGATGGTTGACTAACTTTATAAAATGGTCTAGAAAGTAATTTCTGGGCTTTTTTTATTTTTATTAATTATTAGTAAAAGTTTTTCATAAGATTAGATATGTAACGATAAATTTTAGGAGGTTTATGTGGAAAGAAAAAAACTATCATTAAGCTGGATTATATTATTGGGAAGTATACCTATGTTTTTATTAGGAAGTTTAAATCACTTTCTTTACAACTTGTTAGGAAAGAATATTATTATAGGACTTTTTGTTGCAGTTAATGAAAGTGTTTGGGAACATATGAAATTAGTAATTTTGCCAATGGTTCTTTGGTGGGCAGTAAGTTATTTTTTTATAAGAAAAACAAGGGAAATAGATATAAATAAATGGTTTACTAGTGGACTAGTATCAATTATTGTAGCTTTACTTATCATACCATTTTTATTTTACTTTTATACAAGTGCTTTTGGAATAAAATTAGTTCCTATTGATATATCTATATTTTTTATAGCAGTATTTTTAGGACAGTTAATAGCAATACATTTTTATAAATATAGTAAAGGGATAAATTGGTTTATAATTTTTTGTGTATTTTTAATTATAATATTAATTTTTATGTTATCTACTCTGTATCCACCTAAATTACCTATTTTCAAAGATAGTGTAACAGAGAACTACGGTATTTATAAATAAGTAATAGGAGTTATTTAATGTTTTGAATCTATATATTATTCAATATATGTTAAATATGTTTTAAATAAGTATGAATTATATTTAAAATATATTTACAATTAAGGATGAAATATTTATAATTAGCCACATATGAATAAAAACTCTGCATTACTTTAATAAATTAATTAAATAAAGTACAGTAATTAAAATGATCAGAAAGCTTTGGTATTAAATATAAAGAAAAGTATTTTAAGAATGAAATTAGCATAAGCAAAATGAAATGTTAACGGTATATTAAGATTTAGGAGGGAGATAATTGAAGGCAAGAAAAATGGCAATTATAGCTTTAATTGGACTAGCATTAACAATAATATTAATTGGATGTTCAACAGATTTAATAAATGATGAAAATGAGGAAAAGGCTAAAAAAACAGAACTCATTATTGCAGCAGCTGCAAGTTTGAAAGATGTAACTGCTGATATTGAAAATGTTTATGAAGAGAAAAATAAAAATATAGATTTAGTATTTACATATGGAGGTTCTGGTTCTCTTCAGCAACAAATAGAACAAGGTTCTCCAACAGATGTATTTATTTCAGCAGGTTCTAAGCAAATGGATGCTTTAGATGATAAGAGTCTCCTTCTAGATGGAACAAAGGAAGATTTATTAACGAATAAAGTTGTATTAATAACTCCTAAGGATAAAACAGATTTAAAATCTTTTGAAGATTTAAATAGTGATAAGGTATCACAGATTGGATTTGGTGAGCCAAGGACTGTTCCTGTTGGAGAATATACAGAAGAGGTTTTAAGTAGCCTTGGAGTATTAGATAGTATAAGAAACTCTGGCAAGGTTGTTTATGCTAAAGATGTAAAAGAAGTTCTAACGTGGGTAGAAACTGGAAATATAGATGCTGGGGTAGTTTATGAAACAGATGCTAAAATATCAGATAGTGTAAATATAGTTTGTGAAGCACCAGAGGGAAGTCATAAAGAAATACTTTATTCAGTAGCAGTTATAAAGGATAGTAAAAATATTAATGAAGCTCAAGAATTTCTAAGTTTTTTAAACTCAGATGAAGCTAAAACTATTTTTAAAGAGTATGGTTTTACAACAAAATAAAATATAAATTTTAAGTTATATTTAACATAGTGTTTTTGCCCTGTGTAATTATGTGATTAATCTAAATATATGTAAAGTTTAAATATTAAAAATACTAGGAAGGATGTCTTTTTATTGAATGATTTATCACCTTTATGGATTTCACTTAAAACAACTACAGTTTCAACAATAATAGCATTTATACTAGGAATTTATGCAGCAAGACTAGTTATGCTTTGTAATAAAAGGGTAAAAGGAGTTATAGATACAGTATTTACTCTGCCAATGGTTCTGCCACCTACAGTAGTAGGGTTTTTCTTACTTGTTATTTTGGGAAAGAGAGGAATTATAGGTGGCTTTCTTTATAATATTGGAGTACAAATAGTATTTTCATGGAGTGCAACAGTTATAGCAGCTACAGTTGTATGTTTTCCTATTATATATAGGACAACTAGAGGAGCTTTAGAGCAAATAGATAGCAATATTTTAAATGTAGCTAGGACATTAGGAATGAGTGAGAGTAGGATTTTTTGGAAAATAGCACTTCCTATGGCTTGGCCTGGGATAGTGGGAGGAATTGTTTTAGGCTTTGCAAGGGCACTAGGGGAGTTTGGTGCTACCCTTATGCTTGCAGGAGCGATACCAGGAAAAACAGTAACAATGCCAATTTCTATTTATTTTTTATCACAAAGTGGAGATATGAAAAGTGCTATGATATGGGTTTTATTTATAGTTGCTATATCATTTTTTAGTATATTTTTTATAAATAAATTATCCTATAAGGATTATGAAATAGATATATAGCAGAAATGATGATTTAAAATATAAGATAGTTTTAATGTATAGGAGGAAAAATGCTTTATATAGATATAAAAAAACATCTGAAAAATTTTACTTTAGATATAACTTTAGAAACCACTAACACTAGAGTAGGAATTTTAGGTAAGTCTGGATCAGGAAAGAGCATGATGTTAAAAGCTATTGCAGGTATTATAAAGCCTGATGAGGGAATAATTGTTTTAAATAATAAAGTGTTATTTAATAGTAAAAAGAATATTAATTTGCCTTCTAGAGAGAGGAGTATAGGATATTTATTTCAAAACTATGCGTTATTTCCTCATATGACAGTTAAAGAAAATATAGTATCAGGTATGCTGAAAAATCCTAAAGATGAAAAACAAAGAGTATGTAGGGATATGATAAAAAGATTATGTTTAGAAGGCTTAGAAAATAGATATCCCAAAGAATTATCAGGTGGCCAACAACAAAGGGTAGCTATTGCTAGAATGCTTGCTACAAAACCTAATATTTTAATGTTTGATGAGCCATTTTCAGCTCTTGATTATCATTTAAGGGATTATATACAAGAAAATCTTTTAGAAATATTAGGAAAAGAAACCATGACTAGCCTTTTAGTTTCTCATGATATTGATGAAGCATATAGACTTTCTAGTGAAATTATTATAGTTGATAATGGACAAATAAAAAGACAAGATAAAAAAGAAGAAGTTTTTAAAAATCCTAAGAATTTTGCCACTGCCAAAATAACAGGTTGTAAAAATATATCAAGGGTTAGAAGAATAACAGACAGCAGAGTATTTGCCTTAGATTGGGGAGTAGAAGTTGAAATTTTACCAACTAAAGATGACATAGGTTATATAGGAATAAGGGCTCACCATATTGAACATTCAAAAACTTTAGAGACAAATGTTTACCCATATATAATTGGGAGTGAAAGCGAAACAAGATTTGGACAAACCATATATTTTTCATTAGGAAAAGAACATAAGAAAAAAGAAAATCAACTTCGTTTTGAAATTGATAAAAAGCTTTTAGAAAAACAAGATTTAAAGAATAGTTTTAAATATGTAAAACTACCTAAAGAGAGTATTATTTTATTAAGTAAATAAATCATAATTAAAAAACATTTTAATTATGATTTAACAATAAATAAGTTATAATTAAGATAATATAATTTATTTTTTAATAAATAGCATAGTAATTAAAGTACTTAAAATAATATATTTTTATATTTAGGGGAGAATGTTTGTTATGAATAAATCTAATTTAAAAGAATTAATAAAACATGGTAGTACATATTTTCCTTGTGCAGCTTATATAGTAGAAAATGAAAAGAAGGGTTTATTTGCAAAATATCATTGGCATAACGAGTTAGAAATTATTTATTTTAATAAAGGAAAATTTAGACTTGAAGTGAATATGGACAAGTATATCATAGAAAATGAGTGTTTTTGCTTTATAAATAGTGAAGAATTACATTTAGTTAAATGTGATTATCCATGCACTGAAAGTGCTATAGTATTTGATTTAAAAATGCTTAGTTTTAGTATGTTTGATTTAACTGAGTGTGAATTAATCAATCCTCTTCTAACGGGAAAATTAAAAATGCCAAGGTTTATTTGTAAAAAGGATACTTTTTGGAATGATATATATAAGGAGTATGAAAAAATTATAAATATATATAAAAAGAGTGTTTTTAAAAATGTGGATGAAAATCGTAAAGAAAATGTAACATTACAAGTAACGATAAAAACAGCAATACTTAATATTTTAGCTGCTTTATATAATAATAATTTGTTAGTTAATGAATGTGAAAATACTAATAATTATAGGATAGAATATATAAAAAAAATTATTTTATACATTGAAAGTAATTATAAAAAAAAGATTTCCATAAAAGATTTGGCTAAAGAGATTAGTATGAATGAACAGTATTTTTGTAGATTTTTCAAAAGTATTATTGGAAAGCCTCCTATACAATATATAAATGAATATAGAATTAAAAAAAGTGAAGAATTATTAAAAGAAACGAATATGAAGATTATGGAGGTATGCTTAGAAAGTGGATTTAATAATATGGGAAATTTCATAAATACATTTAAAAAGCAAACTGGATTAAGTCCTATGAGATATAGAAAATGTAATAGAGAAGATGTCATAAAAATGTAATTTAAAATCAATAATATGTAAGAAATTTTTGAAATAATATTTTATTATATAAGTATACATAATATTATTTCTAGGAGGTTTTAATTATGAAAAAATGGTGGCATGACAAGGTAGCATATCAAATATATCCAAAGAGTTTTTATGATACTAATGGAGATGGTATTGGAGATTTAAAAGGAATTATAGACAAATTAGATTATTTAAAAGAATTAGGAATTGACATAATTTGGTTATCTCCTATTTATTGTTCTCCTATGGTTGATCAAGGATATGATATTTCTGATTATTATAATATTGATCCAAGCTTTGGTACTATGGACGATATGGAAACGTTATTAAGGGAAACTAAAAAAAGAGATATGTATGTAATTATGGATTTAGTAGTAAATCATTGTTCAGACAAACATGAATGGTTTAGAAAAGCTTTAGAAGATCCAGATGGAAAATATGGAGAGTATTTTTATATACGTGAAGGTAATGGAAGCAAGCCACCTTGTAATTGGCGTTCTTATTTTGGAGGAAGTGTGTGGGAAAGAATACCTAACACAAATAAATATTATTTCCATTCATTCGCAAAGGAACAACCTGATTTAAATTGGGAGAATTCAAAGGTAAAAGAGGAAATATATAAAATGATTAACTGGTGGCTAGATAAGGGGTTAGCAGGCTTTAGAATAGATGCTATTATAAATATAAAAAAGGACTTAAGGTTTAAGGATTTTGAAGCAGATGGGGAAGATGGTTTGTGCGATATAAGTAATATGATAAATGCAGCTATAGGTGTAGGAGATATGCTAAGGGAGTTAAAAGAGAAAACCTTTGAAAGATATGATGCTTTTACAGTGGGGGAAGTATTTAATGCTAAGACTGGAGAACTTAATAAATATATAGGTGAGGATGGGTATTTCTCTTCCATATTTGATTTTGATATGGAAGTTTTAGGACAAGAAGAATTAAATTGCTGGTATAAAAATAAAGATTTTACTATAAATGAGTTAAGAAAGGTTATTTTTAATAGCCAATTAGAGGCTATAGGTATTGGTTTTAAAGCTAATATTGTTGAAAATCATGATGAACCAAGAGGAGCAAGCCGTTATATAAAAGATGGGGAATGTAATGATATTAGTAAAAAAGCCCTTGCAATTATAGAAATAATGCGAAGGGGAATACCTTTCATTTATCAAGGTGAAGAAATTGGAATGACCAATAATT
This sequence comes from uncultured Sarcina sp., assembly GCA_963559995.1. Lineage (GTDB taxonomy): Bacteria > Bacillota > Clostridia > Clostridiales > Clostridiaceae > Sarcina. Next base: position 26,241 of record CAUWNL010000026.1, on the reverse strand, counting down.
TTCTTAATTCTATAGAAGAGTTTAATGATATATCAACAATAGATAATTATCATAGAGCTATCAAAGAAGGTTTTAGTAAAGAAGAAGCTTTAAATCTTGTAAATAAATTTAGTAGAGATAATGCTAGAACACCATTTCAATGGAATGATAGTATTAATGCTGGATTTACAACAGGTATTCCTTGGCTTAAAGTAAATGGAAATTATAAAAAAATAAATGTAAAATTACAAATAGATGATAAAGATTCTGTATTAAATTTTTATAAAAAGCTCATTGATTTAAGAAAGTCAAAAGAATATAAAGAAGCTATTGTTTATGGTGATTTTATACCAACTTTAGAGGACTATGATAATGTTATTGCTTTTTATAGAAAAGGAATAAATAAAAATTTAATGATAATAATAAATTATCAATGTAAAGAACAAATAATTGATTTTCATAAGATGCATAAAGTATTAATTAATAATTATAAAGATATAAAGTTTATTAATAATAAAATGCTACTAAAGGCGTATCAAGGAATTGTTATAGAAATATTATAATTAGACATATTATAATTAGACGTATAAAAATAATCATATTAAAATAACATTTAAATTAAGTGAAAAAAAGATGATTAAAAATTAAATCATCTTTTTTTCACTTAATTTAAATATTTACTAGATATAGTTTTTTTATTTATATCTTAGTTAAAGTGATTAAATATGTTTTTCTTTAATTACATAAACTGATAATGCGCCAACTAATAATAGGATACCAGAAATTAAAAGCATTGTAGGCATTGAAGAACCTACTAATGGAAAAATTAAAAAGCTTAAACAAGAAGCTACGATTTGTGGCAAACAAATACTACAATTAAAAAGTCCAAGATACATACCCATGTTTTTACCTGATAAAGCATTAGTTAAAATAGTGAATGGGAAGGTCATCATTGCTGCCCAGGCAATTCCTATTAATGCAAATGAAATTATTAATATAAATTCGTTACTAACAAAAAATACAGAACCAAAACCTAGACCTCCTAATACTAAACTAAGAGAATAAAATATTTTTCTTCTGTTATTAGGTACACGTGATAATACAAGTGACCATAAAACAGCGCCAATTGATTCTACTGCTGATAAGATACCAAACCAGTTTCCAGCAGCTTGATAAGCTTGGCTATAAGGAGCTGTTGTATGCCATACATTTAATGCAATAGCTCCAGTACCATAAGTCCATAGATATTGGAAACCCATCCAGCAAAAAAATTGAACTAAAGTTATTGTCCAGAATACTTTTGGAGCATCATGTAGTAATTTAAAGATATTACCTTTATTTTTGATTTCGTTTTCATTAATGCCATGATATAGAGCATATTCTTTAGGGGAGTATTCCCTAACTCTAAATACTGTAAATAAACTACAAACTATTAAAATAACAGCTCCTATATAAAATGATAATATAACTGATTGAGGGATAACGCCTTTAGGAGCAGTATTTGCAATTCCTATTAAAGTTAATATAAAAGGAAAAATGCTAGCTAGTACAGCACCACTATTTGAAAGAAAGCTTTGAATTGAGTATGCAAATCCTTTTTGCTTCTCATTAACCATGTCACCAACCATCATTTTAAACGGTTGCATAGCGACGTTAGATGATAAATCTAAAAATAAAATAGTAATTGCACCAAAAAGTAAAGCTGTTATAGATCCAAAGCCAAAACCAAAGCTTCCCGCGTTTGGCATTAAACACATAACGATTGCTGCAATTACTGCACCTACTATTAAATAGGGGATACGACGTCCAATTTTAGGCATCCAAGTTTTATCTGAAAAATAACCAACTAATGGCTGAACAATTATACCTGCTAAGGGAGGAAGAATAAAGAAAAATCCTAAGTTATTAGGATTAGCCCCTAAAGTTTGAAATATACGCCCCATGTTTGCGCTTTCTAATTGAAACGCCATTTGAACACCAAAGAAACCAAAACTTATCATCCATATAGTATTAATAGGTAAGTTAGGTAATGTATTTCTAGGTGGTTTAGTTTTATTAATTATCTTTTCTGCCATATGTATAACCTCCTTATGTAATGATTAGTACTAAGTATAAAAGCTTTTAAAACCATTACATATTATTTAATATATCTTATATATAATTCTATTTTATGACCATATATAGCAAATTTCTTACGAATTTTTGACTTTAAATTACGTTTTTATTACTTTTTAATATATAAGATAATAAATAAGCTATATTATATTATGAAAAGTTTAGTTGGTATTTTGTTATTAAATAAAGTAAAAAACTATGACCTAGTTTTCTATTCTAAGATAAAATTAAAAGATTTTATTTATAGTTTTATAATATTAGCTAATTAGGATATATGTATATTTGAATTTGTTATTGCTAGTTAAAAGCTTTAGATTTTATTCCTTTTCTATAGGAGATGGTTATAAATATAGCACCGCCTATAAATCCATAAGATACAAATGGTGATACTGCCATATATTCAGAAACGGATAAAGCAAATACTAAACTGATATTACAAACAGCTTCTAGAAGAAAACAAATTCCCCAAATAAGAGTAATAAACTTCATAGTAAATCTAAAACGTGGATTTTTCCACTTTTCTTCTATAAATGATTTGTTACCTTTTTCTTTATTAGTTCTATTTTGAGAGTTTAAAAATTTTTCAGCAAAATAGTAAATTATAGGCTTTGGAAAAAGCATAGACACTAAAAAGACTATTCCCATAACAGCTGTTATATAAGATTGTCTAATTAAAAGTAACTTTTGCCCTCCTCCAAGCAACATTGCGATTATTCCAACAACAAAGCCTAAAATAACAAAGGTAGCAAAAACATCTATTTTTTTATTTTTTATTATACTATATACATTATCTATTATAGGTATAGAAGTAGAAATCATAAGGGCAGTTATACTAGGCATATGATTTATAAGTATCTTATATGTAATTAAAGGTAAAATAGCGTTTATTACTATACTTATGGTAATATTTTTTCTAATATTATTTTTATAATTAGTATCCATAAATTTATTCTCCAATTTTCGTTTTTTATCAGTTAAAATAGTTTATTATAATCAAAGATTTTTATATAACTTAATAATTTACTAGGTAAAGGTATTTGTTCCTTGTAAAATAATTATAAATTATTTAAACTTCTCTGTATTGTGACTTTAGTAATAACATTAGTCATATATTAAAAATATATTTTTAATAAAATCATATACTATAAAATAAAAATAATAGGGGATTTGAGTATATGAATTTTTTATTAGAGAAGCAGTGGATTTATATGGGGATACCTATTTTGTTTGTGGCAGGTGCTTTTATGCATTATCTTTATTCTTTAACGAGAAGAAACTTTATAATAGGTTTTATTTCTCCAGTAAATGAAAGTGTCTGGGAACATTTAAAGCTTATATTTTTACCCATGGTTCTATGGTGGGGAGGATACTTTATAGCTAGGAGAGAAGAGCTAAGTAGTAATAGGTGGTTTACAGCAGGTTTAGTGTCTTTAGTAATATCAATGGTTGCAATTGTCTTTTTATACTACTTTTATACAGGGGCCTTTGGAAAAAAATCAGTTGTAGTTGATATACTAATACTTCTTATAGCTTTATTTATTGGGCAAACATTATCTTTTCACATATATATGAACTTTCAAGGTATTCATGCATATACTATATTTTTTATTGTAGCTATAATATTTTTTATATTGGTTTTATGTACACTTAAACCACCTCATATACCACTTTTTAAAGAGAGTAAAACAGGAGTTTATGGGATAAAAAAAATACAAAAATAAATGGTTAATCTATATTTTAAAAGTGTTGATTTATATTAATAGATTTTGAATTAATTGGTTTAATACTTATCTATACTAAAAAGCATTGATTTTTTAGTATAGATTTTTTTGAAAGTAAACTTAAAAAAGTGTCAATAATTATAATATTGTAATTGTTAATAATGTATTTTAAGCTTATAAAAGATTATGAAATATATCTAAATTTTAAAATAGATAGTATAATTAATATGTTTTTATAGATATAGAGTTATATTAAAATTATATAAAGGAGACAAAATGGATTTATTAAAGACTTATAGTGATTATTTAAAGAAAAACATGGATAATCCAGAAAAGGTACGAAAGTTAATAAAGCTTGGATATAGTTTAGAATATGGATTCTTAGCAATGTCTGGAGATAGGTCACTACCAAGATCTCTTAGATATTTAGCTAAGCTTTGTATGAGGTTTACTTTAGAGCCTATTAAAAACCCTGAAAATACTGCTTTTGTAAATGTGTTTACACCAACAGAGTTTTTACATGCCTTTGGAATGAATTTTCAGCTTGTAGAGGCATTATCTTCTTACATATCAGGAACAAAGTGTGAAGATGCCTTTATTGATAAAGCAGAAACTTTAGGGATTTCAGATAGTTTATGTTCTTATCATAAAACATTTATAGGGGCAGCTTTAAGCGGTGTTGTAGAAAAACCAAGGTTTGCAATAACAACAACTATGGCTTGTGATGGAAATGTTAATACCTTTAGATGTCTTTCAGATTTTTATGGAATAGAGAGATTTGTTATAGATACACCTTATGAGTATTCAGATGATGCTAAGGAGTATGTAAAAGAACAGCTTAAAGAAATGGTTACATTTATTGAAGATAATTTACATAAAAAATTAGATGAAAACAAATTAAGAGAAATTATTATAAATGAAAATAAGTCAGTGGATTATTTTAATTCATACTTAGAAAAGTTAAAAAATAGATATTTCCCAAATACCTTAACTTCAGAGATGTACAAAGTATTTGCAACTCATCCTGGCATGGGAAGGGCAGATACCTTAAAATTTTTTAGACTTTTAGATGAAGATATATCAAGATATCCTGAAGGAGTAAAAGGAAAGAGGCTTTTATGGGTTCATTTACTACCTTTTTATAGTAAATCTATAAAGGCACTTTTAGATAAAAATGAAAGCAATCAGCTTTTAGTGTCAGATATGAATGTGGACTCCCTTCGAAAGATAGATTTAGATGATATTTATGGCTCTATTGCAAAAAAGATTATTTTAAACAAGTTTAATGGACCATATAGTAGTCGTGCCGAAAACATATTAAAATATTCTAAAGAATTAAATGCAGATGGAGTTATAAACTTTTGCCATTTTGGATGCAGAGAATCAAATGGCGGAGCTATGATTTTAAAAGATTTATTAGATAAAAACAATATACCATCAATAAGCATTGATGGAGATGGTGTTGATAGAAGAAATGGTCAAGATAGTCAAAATAAAACAAGGCTTGAGGCTTTTTTTGAGATGATAAAAGATTAGGTAAAGGAGAAAAAAATGATAGCGTGTATGTGTAAATACAGTCCCTTTGCTATTTTTGAAGGTTTTGATGAAACTGGTGTAATTATAGACGATTCAATAGAACAATTTACTGAGTCAGAAAAACTTATGCATCCTAGTATGTGTGCCTATAGCAAGGGGCTTTTAGATAAAATAATAGAGAGAAAAATAGATAAAATATTCTTAGTTAATTGCTGTGATGCAATAAAAAGACTTAAAGATATCTTAGAAAAGGTAGATACTATAAAATTTATTTATATGATGGATCTTCCTAAAAAAAATAATTGTTGTTCTAAAAATATATTAAAGGGTGAAATACTAAAATTCATAAAGGCCTATGAAGAATTTAGCGGAAAGAAATTTGATTTAGAAAAGTTTAATAAATCTATTTATAAATATGTATCTTCAGAGGAAAGTTTAGAAAAAGAGTACATAAAGGTATTAGGAGCTAAGGTTTCAGAGGATTTTATAAATAAAGCAAAAGACCTTTTAGATTATCCATTAGTAAATGATACATGTTTTAAAAGACACTACTTAAATTATGCAAAATCTTTTGATAACATTGATGATTTAGCACTTTGGTATAGTGAGGAGATGTTATCTTATACTCCATGTATGAGAATGGATGATATAAAAAGAAGAAGGGCGTTAGTTGAAGACCCAAATCTTAAAGGAATAATCTATCACACAGTAAAGTTTTGTGACCATTATTCCTTTGAGTATATGAATCTTCAAAAAAGCAATATACCAATATTAAAGGTTGAAACAGACCTTACAAATCAAAGTAATGGACAAATAAAAACTCGTATTGAAGCTTTTAATGAACAGTTGTCTGGAGGAAAGGTTAAAATGAGAGAGGGAATAAATAAAGATAAAATATATGTTATGGGAGTTGATAGTGGCTCAACATCTACTAACATAATAATTTTAGATAAAGATAAAAACATATTAAGTAAGATAATCGTGAAAACTGGTGCAAGAAGTATGGACTCTGCAAACAAGGCTTATGAAATGGCCCTAGAAGAGGCTAAGCTAAAAAAGGAAGATATAGCATTAGTTGTAGGTACTGGTTATGGAAGATATAATATTCCTTTTGTTGATGAAAATATAACAGAAATAACTTGCCATGGAAAGGGTGCTCACTTTATTAATGAGGATGTTAGAACTATAATTGATATTGGTGGGCAAGATAGTAAGGCTATTTCTCTAGATGAGAAGGGTAATGTCAAAAGCTTTGTTATGAATGATAAATGTGCAGCAGGAACTGGAAGGTTTTTAGAAATGATTGCTAGAACTTTAGAAATAGATTTAAAGACTATGTCAGAAGAGGGACTATCCTATAAAGAAGATTTAACAATAACTAGTGTATGTTCAGTGTTTGCAGAATCTGAGGTGGTATCTTTAATTGCCGACAATAAGAATAGAAAAGATATTATTCATGGAGTTAATAAATCTATAGCTACAAAAACTGTAGGCTTAGTTGATAGAGTTGGAAAAGTAGAGCAATACATGATGACAGGTGGAGTTGCTAAAAATAAAGGTGTTGTAAAATGTATAGAAGAAAAGCTTGGAGGTTCTATCTTTATAGCAGAAGAACCTCAGCTATGTGGAGCACTTGGAGCGGCTCTTATAGGACTTGAAAAAATATTAAATTAAATATTCTTGTGTGTCAAAAAATATTGATTTTATATAAGCTTTAAAGATAGTTTGCATGGAAAAGCCTATACTACGTTGTATAATTGCTAAGTACTATAATTTTCAAAGTTTGAGCAGTATAAGTTTTATAGCTATTATATTTTAAAGATATAACATTTTAATTTTCTATCACAATATCGCATCACTTTTATTAAAATTAATATTATATTAAACTATAGGAAGATTAATATATAGTATAAATTTAACTTTAGAGAGAAGGGGCAAAAATAATGAAAACTAATTACCATACACATAATTTTAGATGTAATCATGCTATAGGAAATGTTGAAGATTATATAAAAATAGCAATAGAAGAGGGGTTTGATGAAATAGGCATATCAGACCATTTACCTCATCCAGGAAAAGACATAGATAATGAGTCTAGAATGACTTATGAAGAAATCCCTCAATACTTTAGTGAAATTGGTTGTGCTATAAAAAAGTATGGAGATAAGATATCTATAAAAAAAGGTATTGAGGGAGAATATTTTGAGGACTTTAAATGGTTTTATGAGGAACTTAAACAAGATTATAATATAGATTATATGATACTTGGAGTTCATTTCTTTCCTTATAAGGGACAATGGGTTTATGTGGGACATGTAGATTTAACTCCTGAGATATTAGAAATTTATGTCAACCATGTTATAAAATCAATGGAAAGTGGGCTTTTTAGATATATAGCACATCCAGACCTTTTTGGAATAAGCTATAGGGATTGGGATGAACATACAATAAGGGAATCAAGGAGGATTTTTGAAGCGGCAAATAGATTAAATATGCCACTTGAGATAAATGTAAATGGTATGAATAGACCTAAGATTAAATATAATAATGGAGCTAGATATCAATACCCTATAAAGGATTTTTGGCAATTAGCTAAGGAATATAATGTTAGAGTTATTGTAGGAATAGATGCACATAGTCCAGATAATATGAAAAACTTAAGCCAAGGAATAGAGTTTGTAAAGGAAATAGGACTTGATATAATAGACCATTTAGAATTTTAATAACAGTTTTAAAGCATAAGCTATATCAAAGCATTGTTTTGATATAGCTTATTTTTGCATTTTTATAGGGTTATAAATAATAAAACAAAATAGTGAAATAATAAAATAGAATTTTAATTTAGTTTTTATTTTAGTAAGTTATAAAAATTAACCAATTTTGCAAGAAAATATTTAAGTTCTTTGTGAAATTAAAATGCTTTTTAAATATTTCTTAAGTCAAAATTATTAGAATAAAAACATAATTAAAAAGTAATGATTTGGAGGTATTTTTAATGGAAAGAGTTAATTTAAATAATATAATAAATTATCCTATGCCAGTTGTTTTAGTTGGTTCTAAAACAAGTAGTGGTAAATCAGATTTTTTAACTGTATCATGGATTACTATGGTAAGTGAAAACCCATGGAAAGTTTTGATCTCTCTTTGTAAGAAACATACTATAAGCAAAGAAATAAAAGAGAATAAAGCATTTAGTGTTTGTGTTCCATCAAAAGATCAAGTGAAAGATGTAGATTACTGCGGTGTAGTAGGAGATGAAAATTCCAACAAAGCAGATCTTTTCCATATATTTTATGGTACTTTAGATGGTACTCCTATGATAGAGGAATGTAAGTTAAATGCTGAATGCAAGCTTGAAAATGTAGTAGAGTGTGGAAGTCATGAACTCTTTATAGGAAAAATTTTAAATGTTTATGGTGATGAGAGTGTAACTTCTGATAAGAAGATATCCCTAGAAAAGTTACAACCAATGATATTGGATTCAGATAATAAGAAGTATAGAGAAGTGGGAATTATAGTAGATGATGCTTTTAAAAAGTTAAAGTAAAACTTAAAGGTATTCATATATTATCTGAAGAATATTAATATTTAGATTTAATTAAAATACAAAGAGTAAGTAAATTAATTATTTAAAGTAATTAACTATTTTGTTATAATTAATTTTATAAAATAAAAAAGGAGATGTGAAAATATGAGTAATTTAATTTGTAAATGCCGTAAAGTAACAGAAGAAGAAATAGTAAAGGCAATAAAAAATGGCGCAACAACAGTTGAGGCAGTAGGGGAAGTTACAAAAGCTGGAACAGGTTGCGGTGGATGTAAGCCTAAAATACAAAAGTTAATAGATGCAAATAAATAATGTTAAATTAGAATAAAAAATAATATATACCTATCACATGTATCATTTTGTACTTAAATCTCTAAGGGTAATACTTTTAGAGATTTTTTATGTTTTAAATATGTTGTTGATAACAGAAAATTTTAGTAATAATATATATAGATAGAGGAAATATTTAAATTTCGTGATTATATAGTTTTTAGTTCATAGAAGGGAAGTGTAGATTTAGTGGAAGAAAAGTTGCACTAAATAAAATTATGAAAATAAAATTAATAACTTTAATAGAAAATAATGTAGATTCAAAGAAGAATCTTATAAATGAACATGGACTATCTATTTACATTGAAGCCTATGGAAAAAAGATATTATTTGATACTGGAAAAAGCAATGCTTTTTTCAAAAATGCTAATTCCTTAGGTATAAATTTAAATTCATTAGATTATGTTGTTCTAAGTCATGGGCATTATGATCATGGAGGTGGATTTAGAGATTTAGTAAAAGAAGTTAAGAATAATTATAAGCTTTTAGTGGGAAAAGGTTTTTTTAATAAAAAGTATGAGTTTTTAGAAGATAATACATATAAATTTTTAGGAGTACCCTTTGATGAAGAATTTATTACCGATAATAATATAGAATTAACCTATATAAAAAATGATATTTATTACATAGATGAAAACATTATGATATTTACTAATTTCGAAAGAAAAAATAGTTTTGAATATCTTAATAAGAAGTTTTGCTTAAAAAATAACACAGGCTTAGGCTATTATGTAGATGAGTTTAACGATGAAATAGTTCTAGGAATAAAAACTAATGAGGGACTTATATTAGTTATAGGGTGTTCACATAGGGGAATTGTAAATATATTAGAAAGTATAATGAAAAAAACTAATATGAAGATTTTTAAAGTCATAGGAGGAACCCATTTAGTTAATGCAAAGAATGATAGAATAAATAAAACCATTGAATTTTTAAGGGAATATAGTATAAATTATTTATATATGTGTCATTGTACTGGAGATAATGCAATAAAAAAGCTGAAGGACGAATTTAAGAGTAGCCTAATTTATAATAATACGGGAAATACTATAATTATAAAAAATATTTAAAATACAAAAAAATGAATATATTCATTTTTTTTCATAATATGCTATAATAAAAGAAACTTTGTAGATAGTAAATTATTTTATATAATAAAGTCAAATATTTATGTGGTATATTTTGATGAGTATTGTTTGATAATACAATATTTTATTAAATGCTTATAAGGAGGAATAATAATAATATGTATAAAAAGAAAACAGAAACTAAGATATTAAAAGAAGAAGTAGAAAATATTGTTTTTCCTGTAGAAGAAGGCTACATAAAAGGACATATTAGAGACTTTAATTATGAAATAATAACTTTAGATTGTACTGAAGAGGATATAAGAAATGCATTAAATGAAAGTATTCTTGTTAGACCTTATTTTGAGTATAAAGATGAAAAAGTTAAAATACCTGTATTTTTTACTTGTATTAAAGGTGTTTATAGGGATATAGGTGAATATTTAAGGCTTATGAATATTTGTGAAAGCTCTAGGAATAATATTTTTATAAAAGGTGTTAATGAGCTTTTAGGGGAAAAGTCTCTTATAGGTGGGATTTTTAAAAGTGCTAAAATAGAAGAAGTTTTAAATGAAAAAGTAAATATTAATATAAATAAAATTAAAGAAACTGTAGGGTCAGTATTTAATATAAACGAGTATAAATATGCAAGGTATTTTGATAAATCTTTAAATAAGTTTAAAATAGACTCTCTTATACAATCTGGAGATAAGGGACTATCTAGGTATTGTGTAGAAATGCAAAGATATTTATTAAAGAAATTAAATTGTTATTTAAATGGTTATTATTTTACAACTCAAATAGAGGATGTTGAGAAATTAAAGCTTTTAGAATGTATAGCAAATTTTAATAACGATATAGTAAGTAAAATAAATAATTTTGAAATTTCTACCGTATCTCCTAAAATAATTTTGTTTTTAGAAAAAGATAATTCATTTAGTAATCTAGATACTCTCTTACTTGGATATTTACATACCTTAGGAATTGATATTATAGTGTTTACACCTAGTGGAACATCTAATTTAGAACGAGTTCTTAGCAAAAATATGTTTTCAACTTTATGTTTAGAAAAGTTTAATAATGAGGTAAATTTAACTCTTATAAATCAGATAAATAAGGCTTTAAAAAGATTTAAAGTTAATATAAATGAGTTAGATAATAGTTTAGAAGACTTAGGCTATAATGCTCCTATAAAAAAATATGAAATAGAAATTAATCTATTTAAGACTCCTATTTTTAGAAAGATAGGTAAAGTAATAAAGGGGTGGCAATTAACCCTTATAGGCTTTGTAGGATTAATATTAGATTTGTATTTAATCTTTTCAAATGTGATAATTTTTGGAGGATTTTCAGTAGTCTTAAAGATTTTATTAGTAATATTATGCGCAGCTTTTATTTTTGGAATAAAACTTTTAACTTTAGATATGTGACATAATAAAAAATAATACATGAAATATGCTATTAAAATATATTTGTATAAAAGTTATGAAATTTGTCATAAATAAGCTACAACTAGATTATAATATAGAAAGATAAAAATATTTTTATTCTTATTTTAATCAGATGGTGATAGGTATGAAAGATGTTGTTTATGTCCTAGATTCAAATATAATAATAAGCATATGGAATAGTAAAATGAATATTTTGGAGAAATTAATGAAAGATAGAAAGATTCATTTTGTGATACCAAATGAAGTAGCTAAAGAAATTTCTCAGAAGGAATATATAGTTTACCAAGGAACATCTATTTTATCTGACAGGTTTTTAAAACTTTTGCCATATATTGATGATGAATTAAATAAAGAGAAAGTTAATGATTTTTGCTATAAAATAAAAGCTAAAAGATTATTAAGTGGAACCTATTATATAAATGAAAATAAATTATCAGAAACAGATTTTATGCTTTTATATCTTTGTAATAATAACAAAAATTCTATAATTGTAACTCAAGATAAAAGGTTATTAAAGGCGAGTAAAGATATATTAGGAAATGATAAAAGTATTGATTTAAAAGAGTTTTTAACAAGATTAAACTAGTATTTAATTTGCTATATTTAGGTAAATTACCTAAATATAGCTTTTTTTATAAGAGTATAATATAAATTATGTGATATAAGATACATTAATTTAGCAATGATTATATTATCATTAAGTTATATTTAAAATTAAAGTTAATTTAGGAAAATTAAAAAATATTTTGAGAAAGGAGAACCAATAATATATTAATAATGGATCAATATATTATTGCAACACATAAATGAAAAAAGATATAAGTTGTGTTATAGATTCTATGATTTTTTACTATAAAGGGGATAGAAAGAGGATTAATCATTTTTTTAAAGTATATTCTTTTTGTAAGACCATAGGGGAACTTGAAGGACTAGATGATAAGACCCAGTATATACTAGAAATTGCAGGAGCTACTCATGATATTGGAATAAAGATAAGTGAAGAGAAATATAATTCATCAAATGGAAAGTATCAAGAGTTAGAGGGACCAAAGATTGCAAGAGAAATGTTATCAAAGTTAAATATTAATAAGAGTGTTATAGATAGGGTGTGCTTCTTAATAGGACATCATCATACCTACAATAAGATAGATAATATAGACTATCAAATTCTTATAGAAGCTGATTTTTTAGTAAATATAGATGAAGATTGTATAGAAAAAGATAAAGTATCTATTATAAAAGATAAATATTTTAAAACAAATGCAGGAAAAAGGTTTTTAGAGAATATGTATGAATAAATTATATAATACCTCTGAATAAAATATTTGATTTTTAGGCAAACTTTACATAAAGCTTACTATTTATAGACTTAAGATCAAAAAAATAAAGATAAAAAGTAATAAGCTTTATGTATTAGATATTTTATTTAGGGGAGGAAGTTATGGATAATAATATGCCAACTAATAATTATATAATAGTTCTTCCAAATGGAGAAGTTAAAGGATTCATAGAAGAGGAAGATGCTCATACATTCTTTTTTGGATATTACGAAGGTAGGGTTAATGATCTTTCAGATAGTAGGGAGCTTTGTTATGAAGATTATGCTACAGAGCCTATAGATTCTAGTATTGAAATTTGTATAGGTTTAGGAGTTGATGAAGGGGATTGTACAATTTATAACCTTCATGATTTTATAAGTAAAATTCAAGAATCTAATCTTTTTGATGAAGAAAAGCAAGAGATAATAACTAAGCTTATGGCAGATAATATAAAACTTAATGTTTATGATTATCAAATAGATAATATACTACTAGATGTGCTAGTAATACCTCATAGATAGTTAAAATAGGAATTTATTTGTTTTATTATTTTATGTTATGTTTTTAGTTTGAACGTAAAGTATTTTTTTATTGGTAATATAAATATTTAATAAATAAAAGTAAAAATATAGATTAAATTTAGGATATTTAGTTGAAAATCATATATAATTATGTTAGTTAATTTAATTAAATATCCTTTCTTTTATAAATTTGTATTTTAGAGTTCACTTTAATATGATATGATTAAGAATAGGGCAGTAAAAAATAAAACGAATGAAAGTGAGGCTTAAACATGGAGTTTGCCAGTGCAGCTGTAAAAGCGGATTACGGAAAAGAAACCACAAAAAAAAGTAATATCAAAAATGTTAGAAAATATTTTGATATGGTAGAAAAAAATGATGAAACTTTAGATGAACAAACTTGGAATGATTTAGATATGGATAATGTCTATAAAAAGGTTGATAGAGCCTATAGTAGTGTAGGAGAGGCTGTTTTATATAAAATGCTTAGAAATCCTACTACAGATGAGAAAACTCTTAAAGAAAGAGATAGAGTTATAAATTATTTTGAGGAAAATTCAAGACTTAGAAACAAATTAAGTGTTATGTTTTATAAGTTAGGAAGAGATAGAAAAAATACATTTTTAGATATGATACAAGATGAGCTTGTAGTAAATAAACCTAAGTATTTTATATATAGCTTCTTAGGTAAAATCATGCCTATAATATTAATACTTATGGCTATATTTATGGGACCTCAATACATAATGGGACTCTTAGTTTTAGCATGTGTAAATATGCTTATAAATAACAAAGAAAAAGATACCGTTAAATCTCATGGTTTACTATATCTAAGAGATATAATAAATGCTGCTAATGATGTGTCCAGCGTTAGAGATGAAAAAATAGATTTTTATTTAGAAAAGGTTAGAAAGTCTCGTAAAGATATCAAGTCAATTGACTTAGCTACTAAATCAATCCAACTTGCTAATATGTGGGGTGGGCTTTTAGAGTTTATATCAGTTTTATTCTTATTAGAAGAAAGCGCTTATTATAAAATATCTGACCTTCTTAGAACTAGAAAAGAAACTTTTTTAAATCTTTATGAAGATTTAGGAGAAATAGAAGCTTTAATATCTATAGCAAGTTATAAAAAAAGTATAGAAGGAAAATATGTAAAACCAAGCTTTAAAGAAAACACTAAGTTACATATAGTTGAGGGTAGACATCCTCTTTTAATAGATGGTGTTCCAAACAGCGTAAACATGAAGAAAAAAGGAATAGTTTTAACAGGTACTAATATGTCAGGTAAGTCTACATTCTTAAGAATGATAGGTATAAATATGATTTTTGCTCAAACATTTTATTTTGCAGTAGCCAAAAAATATGAAGCACCATTTTTTAGAATAGTGACTTCAATAAACCCTAATGATAATTTATCAGAGGGAAAGAGTTACTATATGGCAGAGGCTGAAGCACTTTTAAGAATTATAAATGCTTTAAATGATAAGGTACCTGTATTTTGTGCAATTGATGAAATATTTAGAGGAACTAACCCTGTGGAAAGAATAGCAGCATCTGCTGAGGTACTTACATATATTAACGAAAGAAATGCAATATCAATTGTTACAACTCATGATAGAGAACTTGTTGATATACTTAAGGATAATTATGAGTTCCACTACTTTAGTGAAAGTGTTAGCAAGAAAAATGGATTAAACTTTGATTATAAACTTAAAGATGGTGTATCTAAAACTAAAAATGCTATTAAGCTTTTAGATTTTATAGGATATCCTAAAGATATAATTAAAAAATCTTTTGATAGAGCCGAAAAGATAGATGGATTTATTTAATATTTGTTTATGTTAGACATAAGCAAATAAAAAAGACCCAGCAAAATTTATGCTGGGTCTTTTTTATATTAAGCTTTAGATAGAAATATTATAAGGAGAATTTAATAAAAGGTGCTGCTTTTGAGTTTAGTAATCAGTATATAGTTTTAACTGCAGATGGAGAGCTTAGAGAAAATAAAAGTGGATGGAATATGTATATAAATGGTGGAAGGGTTGATACTAAAATAGATGCTTAGAATGGATTAAAGAAGTAGTTGATTCAGGAGCAGGAGGTATACCTATTAAATATTAGATATGTTTAAAAAACATAGGAAAAAATTAAAAATCATATATTTGTATTAGGAGTATTAAAATCTGTTTTAAAGATATCTTGTTTCTATATAAGTTCTAGAGAGAAATTTACATTTTGTTGTTATTTAAACTTTTTATGTTTAGGATAATACAGCTAAACTTTTATGAGTTTAAAAAATTTAATATTTTAAAAGAGAGGATTTTTATGAATGATGTAAAGAAAATTATAGATAGTATAGATTTTCATAAAGGAAGTGGAATGGTACCAGCAATAATTCAGGATTATGAAAGTAATAAAGTTTTAATGCTTGCTTATATGAATAGGGAGAGCTTAAAAAAGACATTAGAAACTAATACAACATGGTTTTATTCACGAACAAGAAATAAACTTTGGAATAAAGGAGAGACTTTAGGAGATTTTCAACATGTTATAGAAATTTTTGTGGATTGTGATAGTGATACTTTACTTATAAAAGTAAAACAAGATGGAATGACTTGTCATACTGGAGAGGAAAGCTGCTTTTATAAAAAAGTGAGGTAATAAAAGTGATTTAACTTATCATTTATTAGTATTTATGGCACAGTTAAATATAGATGTTAAGGATGAATTTATAAGAAGAGAAAATAAAATAGGAATTTTAAAGACAAAAAAACATAGAGGTTTACTAGACCTCTATGTTTTTTTCTATTTTTGCTTTTTATTCATGACTGAATTTCTAATCTTTTTAAATTGTGGAAAGGCTTTTTTGTATAGATTAAATACAAGTGAATCTGTAACTAAGTTAAATTCACCAAGGAACTCAACAAAGTTTCCGTTAAAGCCTTTTTTAAATTTATAAAGGCCATAAAGTGGATTTTCAGGATTTAAATCTCCAGAAACTCCCCTAAAGTCATATACAGTACAACCTAAATCAATACTATCTTTTATCATAGCCCATTGCATAGCAAAGTTTGGCATAGTATCTCTTAAGATATTTTCAGATGCTCCATAAAGGTACCATGCAATATTACCATAGTACATGTAAATTGATCCAGATAGGTAGATTTCTTGACCTTTATAAGGTTCAATTTCTTTAATTTTTTTGTTAAAGCTTTCTATTTGTCTCTCAGCTTCTTTTAATCTATTTTTTTGGTCATTAAGTTTCTTCTCTACTCTAGATTTTTTATCTGCATCTTCTTCAGCGGCAAATTTTCCTTCAAGTTCAGGAATTTTAGTAAGTATTCTTTCTTTATCTTTTTCTTGTTTCTTTAGCTTGTCTGATAATCTTTTAAAGTCTTTTTCATAGCTATATTTAACCATGTATAATCTACAATAAGGAGATAAATCTTCAAGCATGTCTTTAAAGTAACCTCTATGTCTAACTATAAAGTTATCTCTCTTACCTGTAGTAACCATTATTTCGTGGAATCTAGTTAATACATCTTCATCTAGATTTGATTTATCATATGTTTCAACAACAAGCCCAATTTCTTCTCCAAGTTTTATGTTACGTCTTGTTGGGTTTGAAAATATTTTAAAAACTTCATCTTTTATAGCTTGTTTATCTTCTCCAGTTGGAAGAGGTAGTCTAAATACAAAGTTTGGTTGAATAGCCTCAAAGTTTTTTGAGTCAGAATTTCTATAACCTAAGCTTTTTAAGAAAGTTTTTATAGATTCTCCGTCTTCAGTTGGCTTTTCATTTTCTTTAAGATGAATATCAGGGTCAACAGTTATGAAGCTAATATTATTCTTTTTAGCGAACTGCTTTAGATATTCAGTAAATTCTATTAATAATTCTTTATTTTTATAGTCACAAGTAAAGCCTCTTGGTATGTACCCCATATATTTATTTAAATAAGGGGCTTTTCTGATAAGAATTAAGGCAGATAAAACCATGTTTTCATTTTGGTCGTAACCGCCAACAAATTTAGAATCCCAATCTTTTTTTAGTTTACCCCAGTAAGATGTTTGTAATATATGTCCTTTATCAGAAGTAAGATTAAACTTATCAACTTCAGATGAATTAACTTCCATAAATTTATACAATGTAGGGTCCTCCTTATATTTTAACAATTCCTATTGAATTTTTTATTACTATTAAAAAGCATAAGTATATTTTAATATGAATGGTATGTTTCTTCAAGGGAATATAGAATTAAAATTTGGCTTTAAAGTATTAATTGTGTAATAGATATGAAAATATTAAGGAATATTAGAACATATAATATTAATAGTTATTATTAGGTAAAGGATTTTTTATGAGAAAATTAAATAAAAAACATAAAGGTATAGATTTTAATGATATGTTTTTACTTAGAAAAAATTTAGATGATGAAAATGTAGCTAGTAGTTTAGATGATAAAAATAAAATAGCTTTAGATATAATGGAGGATATATTAAACGAAGAAAAAAGGGGGGATTTAGAAAATTTCTCTGTTTTAAATTATATAGAAGAAACAAATAGTGTTATGAAATGGATGTTAAATAGTGCTTTAGAAGCTAAGTGTATGGGAAGTGATTATTGTGAGGTTATAGATATAGTATCAATTTTTTTAATTAAAGTTTATAGGGATTATGAAGTACTTCCGATAATAATTGATTTAATTTTTGAAAGAAATAAAAATAATTTATATATTCATGAACTTGTTTGGGCCTTTTTCCAAGGTTATAGTGTAGAAAGTTTAAAACTTATATGTGATAGACTATCTTCAGAAGATATTAAAACTAAAGAGTTAGCTTGCACCCTTTTATCATTTATTCCTAAGGTAAATAGTTATGCTTATGGCAATAAAGAGTTTTATGCTAAGAAGTGGATAGATAATAATAAGGACTATTTATATTTCACAGATGAAAGTAAACATGCAAGGAGTAATCCTGTTTATTGTAAATTAAACTTAGAAGGAAAATATTTAGGTAAGAAAGTTAACAAGAAAACAGGGGAAATAATTAACTTTAAAAATAATGATAAGGAGAAATTGAAGGAATTTAGTAATTTAGATGAAGAATTAAAGTTAGTTCTTGCAAGTTATTCCCTTAAGTTAAAAAAGGTAAGCTTAGATAAATGGACAAGGTGGTTTAACTATCCACTAGATGAACAAATATCAATAGCTAAAAGGGAGATTCTTATATGATTATTTTAAAAGGTAAAGCTATAAGTAATATAGAAAAATTTGGGTATGAAAATTTTAGTATACAAAATAAAGTATTAAATATAATGATGAAAAGTAACATGAAATATATATATTCATCTATTAATGAATTAAAATTTGATTTAGATTTAAAAAATGCTGTTGTTGAAAGCGCTAGAGAATTAAATGATAGTGATGTGGAGTTTAAAACTTTCTATAAATCAAAGTGCAACGAAAAGTTTTGGAAAAAGAATAAAGATGGGGGGTTTTCACTAAAGGAAGGTGTGTCATCTTATGATGCTATATGTGATATTTTTAAAAGTAGCCATAAATATGGAACAGAATGTGCAACAGCTATGATAATAGTTTATTATAGGGCCTTAACAAAAATTATGACTAAGGATGTTTTTGATAATATATATACTAAAGTAGAGCTTATGAATTGGAAAGATGTAGATGAAAAGCTTGGAGTTGATTACTATGAGAGGGTATCAGACTTTATGCCAGGAGATTGTATATATTTTAAGAATCCAGATGTAAATCCTAAAACCCCAGAGTGGCAAGGGGAAAATACAATAGATTTAGGTGATGGGACTTATTATGGTCACGGAATTGGAATAATGGCTGGCGAAAAAATAATTATAAAGTTAAATAAATATAGAAAGAAACATTCCACAGTTTCAGCCTATATGTTAAATAGTGTTACATGCCAAGGTGGTAAGTATTTATATAATTTAAATATACAAATTAAAAATCATTTAAGTTTTTAGCAATTTTTTATTAGGTTCTGTTTTAATTATGCTAAAACAGAACCTTTTATTTAAAATATTTCTATACTATTTTTTAAAAATCTTCATCTAAAATTAAAATAATAGGACAATGATCAGAGCCTAAAACCTCTGTATCTATTAAAGAGTCTTTTATTTTATCCTTTAACCTATTAGAAGTTAAAAAATAATCTATTCTCCATCCAGCATTATTTTTTCTAGCATTAAATCTATAGGACCACCAAGAATAAACGAACTCTTTTTCAGGGTAAAGATATCTAAAACTATCTATAAAACCAAGGTCTAGAAGGGAAGTTAGTTTATCTCTTTCTTCCTGTGTAAAGCCTGGATTCTTAATATTAGATTTAGGATTTTTAAGATCTATTTCTTTATGGGCAACATTTAAATCACCACATATAATTACTGGTTTTTTTAGATCTAGTTCTTTTAAGTAATTTTTAAAATCATCTTCCCATTTCATTCTGTAAGAAAGTCTTGCAAGTTCTGTTTGGGAGTTTGGAGTATATACAGTTACCATAAAGAAGTTATCAAATTCTAAAGTTATAACTCTTCCTTCTTGGTCGTGTTCTTCTATGTTAAGCCCAAAGGAAACTGATAATGGTTTTCTCTTTGTAAAGATTGCAGTTCCAGAATAACCTTTCTTTACGGCATAGTTCCAGTATTGATAATAACCATCTAAGGGTAAGTCTATTTGCCCCTCTTGAAGTTTACTTTCTTGTATGCAAAATATATCAGCATCTTGCTCATTAAAATAATGTAAAAAGCCCTTCTTTACACAGGCTCTTATTCCATTTACATTCCAAGATATTAATTTCATAAATAAAATCCTCCTAGGTTTATTTTACAATCATTATAAATGAATAAGTAAATATAATCTACTAGAAGGATGATTAAATATAGTATTTAGAAAAACCATGTTAGTACTGCTAAAATTATAAGTAAAAAACCAGATATTAAGTCACCTGATTTACTAAGCCAAGTATTTAAAAGCTTTTTAGAACACAAAAAACCTAAAGGTATAATGCACATAGTAAAAATTAGTGTAATAAAGGTGGTTACAAAAACATGGAGACCTGCAATACTAGCTGCTATTCCAAGTCCCATATTATTAAGAGAAAGTGCTATTGAAAGAAGTATAGATTCTTTAAACTCAATGGAACCAGATTTATTAGTATCAGCAATTTCAGGATTTTCAAGAATTAACATTGGTGATGATATATTTAAATTAGTATTATCTTTAGAAATAGACTTATATTCTTTACCAGATTTTCTTAAAAGTTTTTTATAGTCTAATATAAAATAAATTCCAAGTAGTAGTAAGATTATAGAACCTATAAGGTTAACTACGGAGAATGGAATTATATTTGCTAAAGCTAAGCCAAGTTCCATAGAGAGAAATGTTCCTAAGGAAGATATAAATGCTATGATAAAATTGATAGGGAGTTTTATTTTTATGTTTTTAAATCCGTAGGCCATAGCTACAATAAATACGTCAAAACTTGATGAAAAAACAAATAATATAGTACTTAACCAATTCATAGTCTTTCTCCTTAAAGTATAGTATACAGTTAGTATATTAAATTTGTAGAAAAAGTGTGATATATTAAGGAGACTATGAAAAATTTAGTTTATTGTGACAGATAATAAGAGTTAATAATACTTTTTAAAGTATATTTATCCGCTAATTTTCCTACATAAATTTTTGCACCATGTAGATTTTCTTTTTTGCCCAGTAGATTATTAAGATGTGATAACTCCCTATTGTTTATATATGGGGTTAGCAACTTTAGACAGATATTTAAAGCTATTTTAAAACCTTGGGTATCAATACCATTTTTAAGAATTTCATCTATATTTCTATAAAGGTTTATTATACTTTCTTCTTTCATAAATTTAAAATTATCAAAATAAGGATTACGTTCTAGGAGCAAAAGTTGATATTTTTTAAATTCACTTAGAACATCATTATCTAAAGGGAAATTTAATAATTCTTTTAAAGAATTAATACATTTTATAGCAGAAATATCTTTATCTTTAACTTCTAGCATTATATCTGGATTAAAATCTTTGATTTCATTATAATAGCTTAAAAAGTCATTTATAAATATTGTTTTAGAGTGAGAGCCTGGCCTTTTACCTAAGTCTTGTTGGCTGTAGTGAACTTTCATATTACCATCAATAGTTTTCCAAGTTTTATAGACCATAGAATAAATTTTCTTATGAGAATAGTTATTATCCCCAAAACAGATATTATGTAAATTATCATAAACAACTGGTATATTTAAAATGCTAGATAGTTCTAGTACATCATCAATAGAAAAATTCTTTTCATCATTTTCTATAACAATTCTATTCTTTAGGTCCTGTTTTAAGTATTTAAAATTTTCTATAAATCTTTTTTTTGCTAAAATCTTATCACCATATAAACCACCAACATGTAAAATAATTTTATGGGAATAATCTATATTTAAAGAATTTAGAAAATTACAATGGTAATTTAAATCATTTATTGAGTTTTTTACAACTTCCTTATCCTTTGAATTTAATACTGTAAAATGTCCTGCATGCATAGAAACTCGGATATTATTTGATTTTATATATTCTCCGATACTTGAAAGTGTAGAACCAAAATATCCTTCCCAATTAAGAGTATTTACCTTATGTGATGCTAAAGGAATTATATTAGAACCTATTCTAAAAAAATTTATATTTCTTTTTTTATTTTCTTTTAGTATTAATTTTAAATCATCTAAATTTTTTCTTATTAATTGTTTAAGGGTATTTTCATTATAATCTTTTAAAAGTAATCTCCTATTAGTTGTGGCTTTTATTGTTAAAGGAATACAGGCGTAACCTATTTTCATAATTTACCTCCCAAGATAAATAATATATTATTATAGTTATTTCCTAAAAGTGTTTAATAAACTATAGGAATTACAAAAAAATTTGTATAATATAAAGAAATTATAAAATAAACTGCAAGATTAATTCACAAAAAATTCAAAAGTATATAAGGCAAATTAATAAATTCGTAATAATTAACAATAAGTACTGTGGCAAAATTATATTAGCAAAATAGTATTTTATAATATTGATTTACTATAATTAATTTTTATAATTATAGAAAAATTGATTTTAATTTGACTCATAGTAGCACTATGGGTCAATTATTATGAGAAAGTAAAAAGTTTAATTATTAATAAATGGTTAAATTAAAATAAAATGACATTAAAAAGTGCGAATTTTAAAAATAATGTTTGGCAAAGCCTTAAACACTTGTTATAATTTCAGTTGGTAATTTAGAATAGGAGTGAAATTTTATGAAGGATTTTATATTTTGGATAACTGCCGTTTTTCAAATATTAGTTTTTATTGGGGCTATGTATTATTTAGCAATTGCATTCTTTGGTTTTTATAAGAAAAAAGAAGAAAAACAATTTGAGCCTCAGAAAAAATTTGCTATGTTAGTTGCAGCTCATAATGAAGATGTGGTAATTAGTAATATGGTAGAAAGTTTAAAGAGTTTAGATTATCCAAAAGAGCTATATGATATATTTGTAATAGCTGATAACTGTACAGATAATACAGCAAGTATTGCAAGAAAAGCTGGAGCAAATGTATTTGAAAGATTTAATAAAGATAAACGTGGAAAAGGTTATGCCCTTGAATGGATGTTTAGCAAAATTTTTAAAATGAAAACACATTATGATGGAATTTGTATATTTGATGCAGATAATTTAGTTGATAAAAATTTCTTAAATGCTATGAATAATAAAATGTGTGAAGGATATAAAGTTATACAAGGCTATTTAGATTCAAAAAATCCTCATGATTCTTGGATAACAGAAAGCTATGCAATAGCATTTACAAGTTCTAATAGAATGATACAATTAGCGAGAAACAATATAGGATTATCAAATCAACTTGGAGGAACAGGTTTTGCCATAAGTACAGATACTTTAAAAGAATTAGGCTGGGGAGCTACTTGTTTAACCGAGGACTTAGAATTTAGTGTAAAACTTGTTTTAAGTGGTGAAAAAGTTGGTTGGGCTCATGATGCCATAATTTATGACGAAAAGCCATTAACTTTGACAGCTTCTTGGAAGCAAAGAAAGAGATGGATGCAAGGATTTGCTGATGTATCTACAAGATATGGATTAAAACTTCTTAAAAAAGCATGGAAAGATAAGAGCCTTTTATGTTTAGATTGTGCTATATATATGATGCAACCATTTTTAACATTAGGTCTTGGAGTTGCTGCTGTTTTAACAGTTATAGCTGGAATGCTTCCAAATGCAACAGGAATATTTGTTATGACCCATTTACTAGATAGTAATATATGGGAAATATACGCTGTATTCCAATTCTTATTAGTTCCTTTAGTATTAATGATGGATAAGAAATTTAGTAGAAAATTATTTATAGTTTTAGCTATATATTCATCTACATACTTCATACAACCATATTTGATAGAAAATTATGCTATATTCTCTAATATTTTTGTTATTGGAGGATTTAATATAGCATTTATTGGAGGATTCTTATTATTAACATTATTAGTTGGTGGAAAGGCAAGCTTTAAGTTGTTTTACAGATATCTTCTTTACCCAATATTTATATTAACTTGGGTTCCAATTACAATCCAAGGAATTATAGATAAAGATAAAAAAGAATGGTCACATACTAAACATGTTAGACAAATAGGAATATATGAAGTATAGAAAAAAGTGGACACTCTAGAGTTTTAGAGTGTCCACTTTTTATATTCCCTAAAGAATTTTAAAATAAATATTGTAATTTTAATTTGCATTTTATAGGAATTTTTTTACTTATATATAATTTTATAAGTATATAAAAACCTTAATATTTATAGAATATGTGTGGTTTGACAAGGTAAGTTAAAGGAATTATACTATTTTAGTAATTTGGAAAAGACATTATAAGTACTAATGTAGATTTTCTTAGGTATATAATATTGTTTAGTTGATAAAATAGGATATAAATAATTATGTAACTTTTGGGAGGAGTTCTATGAAAGAAGAAAAAAAACTTAGTTATGATGTTACGGATTTAACATCTTTAGAAAAATTAGAACCTGTTAGAATTAGACCTGGTATGTACATAGGTTCAACAGGATCAAAAGGACTTCATCACTGTATATGGGAAGTATTAGATAATGCAATAGATGAAATATCTAATGGATATGGTGATAAAGCTATAGTAATTTTAAACAAGGATAAAAGTGTAACTGTTATAGATAATGGTAGAGGAATACCAACAGGAATACATCCCATTAAGAAAAAATCAGGTGTAGAAATGGTATTTACAGAGCTTCATACAGGAGGAAAGTTTAATAATAAAAACTATAAAACATCAGGGGGACTTCATGGTGTTGGAGCGGCTGTTGTTAATGCACTTTCAAAATGGTTGGAGGTTTGTGTAAATCAAAAGGGAACGATATATAAGCAAAGGTTTGAATACTCCTTAGATAAAGAATTAAATAAAGTTATGCCAGGAACTCCTGTAACAGGCCTTGAAATTGTAGGAAACTCAAAAGAAACAGGAACTAAGGTAACATTTTTACCAGATAAAGATGTATTTTCAACTACAGATTTTAAATTTGAAATTATTGATGAGAGATTACAAGAATTAGCATTTCAGAATAAAGGGATACATCTTGAACTTATAGATAAAAGAAAAGATGAAGAAATTAAGAAAGAGTACTTCTCTGAAAGAGGTTTATTAGATTTTATAGATTATTTAAATGAAAGTAAAACGCCAATACATGAAACTCCAATATCTTTTGAAGGAGAGAGAGTTTTAGGAGATATAAATATGTATGGAGAGGTTTGTTTACAATTTACAGACTCCACAACTGAAAATATAGCAAGTTATGTAAACAACATTCCTACAACAGAAGCAGGAACTCACGAAGCTGGTTTTAAAACAGGAATGACAAGAGCTTTTAAAGAATGGGGTAAAAAGCTTAACATAATTAAGGAAAAAGATAAAGAATTTGAAGGCGATGACCTAAGAGAAGGGATGACAGCAATAGTTAGAATAAAGCTAACAAACCCAGTATTTGAAGGTCAAACTAAAACTAAGCTTGGAAACAATGAAGCATATACAATGATGAACGATTTATCCTATAGTAAGTTTTGTGAGTGGATAGAGGATAATAAACAGGTTGCAACTATGATAATAAATAATGCATTAGATGCAGCGTCAAGAAGAGAAAAAATAAAAAAGATAAATGAAGCGGAAAAGAAAAAAATAGGTAAAGGTACAGCCCCACTTGCAGGAAAAGTTGCTGTTTGCACCCTTAAGAATAAAGACTTTATGGAGTTTATAGTAGTTGAAGGGGATAGTGCAGGAGGTTCTGCAAAACAAGCTCGTGATAGAAGATTCCAAACAATAATGCCATCTAAGGGTAAAATAATGAATACAGAAAAACAAAAGATAGAAAATGTTTTAGCTTCAGAAGAACTTAAAATATTTAATGCTGCTATTGGTACAGGAACTTTAGACAACTATAAAGAGGAAGACTTAAAATATAATAAGATAATAATTATGAGTGATGCTGATGTTGATGGGTTCCATATAAGAACTTTATGGATGACTTATATATATAGGTAT
>CAUWNL010000025.1:0-35640 GCA_963559995.1 uncultured Sarcina sp. | reverse complement strand
GCATCCTAAAATGGATAACAATAGTTTAGCACATACAAAATGGAATTGTAAATATCACATAGTTTTTGCACCTAGGTATAGGAGAAAAGAAATTTATGGCGAGAAAAAAGTAGAAATAGGGAAAATACTTAGACAATTGTGTGATTGGAAGGGTGTAAGAATAATCGAGGCGCACGCCTGCGAAGATCATATTCACATGTTAATTGAAATACCGCCCAAAATGAGTATATCAAGTTTTGTAGGATTTCTCAAAGGTAAAAGTAGTTTAATGATATTTGAGAGATTTTCAAATTTAAAATATAAATATGGAAATAGAAATTTTTGGTGTCGAGGTTTTTATGTTGATACGGTGGGGAAAAATAAGAAAGCAATTGCAGAATATATAAAAAATCAAGAAACCGAAGATATGATAAATGATCAAATAAGTATAAAAGAATATATGGACCCTTTTAAGTGTAGTAAGTAATTTAGTATGCGGCTGCCGGACCAATTAACGCCTTAAGGCGTAATGCAAGTAGTAGGCCCTTATAGGGCAGAGGAAAAACCACCAGCTAAGCTGGTGGATATTTATTAATAAAAAATAATATTATAGTAATTCCATAGAATAATGAATTAGTATAAGTTTTAATATGACAGTTTAATAAATTTAGAACCTTATAAAAAATTCATCCTATAAATTATTAATAGGATGAATTTTTGTTTTTATTATTTAATCTGTTAAAACTTTTTTTTATTTCCCTAGTATTATTTTTAATTCTAATATCTTCTCCATATATATTAAATAATTTAAAATTTCCGAAAAGTCTAGAAGTTATTCTTTCAACATAGGTTGAAGTAAGTTGAGATATATTCAAATTAGTTGAGATAATCATTTTCTTACTAAGAAGTAATTTCTTATTTAAAAGATTAAAAAGTTCTGTCCTTGTAAAATCTGTTATTTGTTCAGCGCCTAAATCGTCTATTATGAGTAGATCACAATTTACAAGGAGATCTTCTAATTGTATATTATTATCAAACTTTATTTCCCTTAAGTTTTTAACAAGTTCATCAGAGGTTCTATATATAACTAATGTACCCTTATCTAAAAGTTCTTTAGCAATACAATAAGTTAGGAAGGTTTTCCCTGTTCCAGGGCTTCCATAAAATAGAAGATTATCATTTGTATTTTCAAAGTTAGGTATATATTCATTTAATATTTTGTCTAATATTCTCTCCATATTTTCCCTTGGAGAATATATTTTATCAGTTTTTTTATCAGAATATATACTTAAAGAGAAATTTTTAAAGTTATTTATTCTTAAAGTATCTTCTAAATGTGAATTTTCATAGTAAACTTTTATTAGATTGCCTTTATAGCAACTACATTTCTTAGGTCCTATGTAACCTGTGTCTTGGCATTTTGAACATCTGTAACGAAGATTTAGATAATCAGGGGTATAACCTCTTTCCACAAGCATTTCATATTTTTTAGCTCTTAAATCATCTATTGTTGTTCTAAGTTTTTCAAGTTCTTCCTCTTTATTAGGAGACTTTTTCATAGTACATATAGATAAATTTAAGCATTGTTTTGATATGTCCTTTTCTAATTTTAGTATTTCGGGATATTTGCTTTCAATTTCTTTAGTTCTTTTTTCAAGGGATAGTTTTTCTTCTTGACGTATTTTCTCATACAAATTCATAAGCTTTGTTTGATATCCTTTAATCATCATCACCATCATCCCATCCTAAAAGTTGTTTTTCTAATTTATTGTAGTCATACTCTCTTTGAGTGAAGTTAGAAAAATTAGAAGGTTTCTCTTTGCTATAAAAGTTATTATTATTCTTATAAGTATTATTTTGAGTTTGAGCTGTTTTATTTATATCTTTAGTAGCAATATCATCTAAAGTAGTTATATTGTCGTTATACCATTTTGTAAGTATACCATCTATATATCTAAAGTCAGCCCTATTTAATCTTTGCGAACAAATTTCACAGGCCTTTAATATAACCTCTGTGGAGAAATTATATTGAAATAACCATTTTTCTATCATATCTTGTTGTGGTTTCATAATATCTGTATTTTTTATACCAAGATAATTTAATATATGTCTTATTCTAACCCATTTATCTTCATGTTTTGTAATAAGATTTTGTGCATCTTCTATAGTTTTAACTCCAGAATCAAACCACGAAAGAGCTACTTTTTCAAAATATCGAGAATCATTTTTACCCTTAGATAAGCAATATTCTATAAGAATTAATATAAGCTCAGATGAAAAATTAAATTCTGTTTGCCAAGACAAATAATTTGACATCTCTGACGGGGATAAAGTTCTTCCTATAAGATTTTCTATATCCCTAAGCATATCTTTATTGCTATCCTTTGATAATGCCGATAAAAGGTCTATATTTTTTTTAAACTCATCTTCTGAATCTACTAAATCAATAAATTCTATATCAAAATTATTCATTTTATCAATAGCATTTAATTTTAGTACGCCTTCCTCATTCCAGTACGATAATGCGTTCATAATATCAGATTCTAAAAGGTTAAGCTTAGCCGCTAGTATTGAAGAACTTATACCAGGCTCACCGCTCATGCTATACTTTAATAAAAGTATATATACTTTTACAAATTCTCCTCGAGCCTTTAGCATATACTTATCTATAAATACATTATTAACTGGGGTGAAATCATTAGCTGAGTTTTTAAGCATAAAAGTACTCACTTTTAGACTCCTTTCAACTGTTAGTTATGCTAAGTAAGCATAATAATTATATCAAAGACGGATTTTGATAACAACAAGGTAAGACTTAATGTTTTATAAAATTGTTTTAAAAAATCTTTTCAAGTCTAGGTAACCTTCTCCAACTATATCTTTAGAGTAGTATTGAACTTCATTGCAACTTAATGTAATTAGAGAGCGTAAATCCCTTAATGTTAAACTTGGAGTATAATCTAATAAGACTGCGCAAAGAGCTGATATATATGCACAGGCAAGGGATGTACCACTAAAGGTTATATAGTTATCACTGAGTTTTTTAGGGTATAATCTAACTCCGTTGCTTTCAGAAACATATAAAGGGTTACAGTTTAAACATCTTATTTCAACACAAGCTGCACTAACTTCTGGTTTTTTTAAAGATTTATTCCCAGAGGATGAAAAAATGTAAGGTTCAATTTCTCTTTTAGTAGTGTTTAATCCACCAACTGTTAAACAGTTCTTAGATAATGCTATGCCTTTAATTGAGTTTTCAGGGCCTAAATTACTTCCAGCAGAAATAATAGGAATGATATTTTTAAATTCTGCTAACTCAAAAAGTGAATCAAAACAGCTTAAAATAAATGGGTTGTTGTCAAATGTTTCAAAAGGTAAGCATAAAACTCTAATATTTAAGGTAGTATCCATTATTAAAGATTCTATTGCAAATAAAATATCTGAAATAAAACCTTTTCCAGTTGAGTTAAAAGCCTTATAGCAACAAACAGAACCTTTTTCTAAAACTCCCCTATATATTTTTTCAGAAGAGAAACCACTTCCACACATAATACCAGCTATAGCTGTTCCATGTCCATTGTCATCATAAGGATATTCGTAGTTATTTACCAAATCAACAAAATGTTCAATTTTGTTAAAAGGATTTATTAAATCAGGATGAGGATAAACGCCACTATCAACTAAACCAATATTTATATAATCACTTTTAAGTGGAGGTATTTCAAGATTTATATGATTAGCTGTTTTTAAACTTAAACCACTTAAGAAGGCATAGGAGTCAAGGGATATAAATTCAATTTCAGGATACTCTAAGAGCCTATTTATAGCCCTAGGAGTTAATAAAGCACAAATTACAGAAATTGAGTCGACACTGCTTAAAATTACGCCCTTTAAAGCCTTAATCTTCTTTTTCATATCATTTATAAACTTTTTACATTTTATAATGACTCTATAGGAAGTATAATAAGACTTTTCTAAAGAGAATTTAAGGTTATAATCTAACTTATTTTTATATGAAAACATAATTATTACTCCCATTTAAAATACTATAACATTATATATTATGAATGAGAGTAAGCTTTTGATATTTAAAATTTATTGATATTAATTAGAATTTCCATTTAAAAAGTATAATTCCAGCTATCATTATTCCAGCACCTAGAAATTCATTAAGTGAAAAGGTTAATTTAGGTGTACCAAATAGTCCAAAAGCATCTATAATAGCTGCAACTACAAGTTGTGATACTAAAATTGTTGCTATGCCATAGGTTGGTCCAAGACCTGAAACAGTCTTTATAACAGTAAAGGTAATGATTACACCTAAAACACCACCTAAAAGATAGAATTTGTTAACTGATGCTAACTCTCGTAAGTTACCTTTTCCAATTAAGAACATAGTTATTAAGGATAAAACAAAAGCAATCCCTTGAACAATAGTTGTAGC
Organism: uncultured Sarcina sp.; assembly: GCA_963559995.1. Lineage (GTDB taxonomy): Bacteria > Bacillota > Clostridia > Clostridiales > Clostridiaceae > Sarcina. Next base: position 31,217 of record CAUWNL010000025.1, on the reverse strand, counting down.
TTCCCAAAGGCCTATTCTTTCATTTAATCTAGTGTTTAAAACTCCCTGCACACTCATGGCAGCTCCAGAAACAATAGCAAGTATTATTGCTATCATAAAAAAGCACCTCCTATGTTTATAATAATATTTTACCTGCCCCCTAAAAATATTAAGGTTATAATAAATATTAGATAAACATAGTATTTCCAAAATAAAAAAAAACTCTCTAAAAATTAGAGAGCAATCTTACAAAAATTATTTTGGAAGAATTCTTGTTTTATTTTAGACATAGAAAATCCAAGCGTTATTCCAAGACTAATAAAATCTTCAAGTAATGTTTTATAGTGATCCATTGAGTTTGAGATTATTAAATCATTTGCGTCAATAAGTAAATTTAAAAATTGATCACTTAGGCAATAATCATCAGGTTTTACTGCAATATAATCTAAAGAATCGTAACCTCTATCTACACCAATACTTAATATATGACTTAAACAGTCAATATATTTTTTTAGAACAATGTTTTTTGAAACTAAAGCATCATCATTAGCTATCCAATACTTAAAACATTTAGTTTCATCTGCTAAATTACTAATTTTAACTTGCAAAGATAAATGTTTTCTAGTATTAAGTTTGTAGCTAGTCAGGCTTTTATCTATAAAGATATTTTTCATTAAATCCTTCTCATGAGCGAAGAAATCTTTTAAATACATAAAATAACCCCCTTGGCATTATTCGAAAATGTTTATTAAGGTAATTTTACAAAAAATTTTGATAATTGAAAAGGAGAGAAAACGAATACAATACAAAAAAATAAAAATTAAGTAAATATTTTAATAATAAAAGGTAAAGATATGAGAAAATAACATACCTTCACCTATAGTTTTAATAAGACCTAAGGTTATAAATCTTTACTATATTATCTTTTTTATTATTAGTAGATTTCCAAATTTCAATATTAGAAATTTTAGCTACATTTCTTTTAGAGGCTGTTCTAAGTGGAAGGAATTGCTGTACTGATTCCGTTTTCTTGATACCTTTACCAATAGAATTAAATGATACAGGCATAAAAAGTGGTGAATCAATATTTTCTTTAATTGAAAAACCATTAAGTTTCAACATATCATTTAAAGCTCTATGTAGTTTTTTTATATAACCTTTATTTTCTATTCTAATACTAACTGATTTATTCAAATAATCGTGACAGTTTACATCACCTGTTAATTCTATTTTAAATTTTTTATATGGTTTGATAATCTTTGATACAACTTCATCTAATTTTTCTATATTAGGATCTTCTAAAGTTTCTAAAGGGATGTGAAGAGTGGGAGCATTTCTTGGTAGCTTATATTTCCTCTGAATATTCCTTTGTAAAAATTCAATAGACTTTGATGAGTCAAAATCTAAGGTAGCAACTAAATAATATCTCATAATAAAACCCTTTCTAAAACCATGTGGTTATAAAAATAAATATTTCTAAGTATAATAATTTAATATCTACATTAAATTATAATACATTTATTAGCTAATATATTATAATTATTTAATAAGTAGAAATTAATTAAAAATGTTAAATATGCACTTAATAACATGACAAGTTAATATAAAATATAACAATTATTTTATAATATAATATAGATATCAATAAATAAAAAAAAACTTTAAATATTAACTTATTATGATATAATGAAACGTATGAGTAATTCAAATTAAATAATTTATAATGAAAAGCACTAAAATTATTTAAGAATTTTAAGTTTTAATTATACAATAAAGTTAGATTATTTTAATTTGTTTAATTTTATTAAATAATTATAGCATATAATAACTTTACTAATAAAGAATATTTTAATACCAAATGAAATTAATTGGAAATTTATATATAAAAAATAGCAAGGGTGAATTTTATGGAAAAATTGATAATAAGTGGTGGAAACTCATTAAAAGGTGAAGTTGAAATAAATGGTGCTAAGAATGCCGCTGTAGCAATATTACCTGCGGCAATATTAGCAAGTAGCGGAAAATGTATTATAGATAACGTTCCTGACATAGAAGATGTACATTGCTTAGAAAGAATATTAAAAAGCTTAGGAGCGAAAGTTAATAAATTAGATGCTAATACTTTAGAAATAGATTCTACTAATATAGTAACAGTTGATGCATGTACAGAAGATGTAAGGAGAATGAGAGCTTCTTATTACTTTATAGGAGCTTTATTAGCTCGTTTTAAAGAGGCTAGAGTTGAACTTCCAGGGGGGTGCCCAATAGGAGTTAGACCTATAGACCAACATATAAAAGGTTTTGAAGCCTTAGGTGCAAAGGTAACTATAGAGCATGGTGCTGTAAACATAATGGCAGAAAGGCTAGTTGGAACTAATATCTTCTTTGATGTAATAAGTGTTGGGGCAACTATAAACCTTATGATAGCTGCTACCTTAGCAGAAGGAACAACAACACTTGAGAATGTAGCAAAAGAACCACATGTAGTTGATGTTGCAAACTTTTTAAATTCTATGGGAGCAGATGTTAAGGGTGCAGGAACTGATGTTATAAGAATAAAAGGTGTAGAAAAACTAAAGGGATGTAACTACAGTGTAGTTCCAGACCAAATAGAAGCAGGTACATTTATGATAGCAGCAGTAGCAACAAAGGGTGACGTTGTTTTAAAAAATGTAATACCAAAACATTTAGATTCAATAACTGCAAAACTTGTTGAAATGGGAGCTAAGGTTGAAGAAAGAGATGATAGTGTTAGAGTATATGTTGATGGGCCTTTAAAAGGTATAAACATAAAAACAGCACCGTATCCAGGATTCCCAACAGATGTACAACAACCAATGTGTACACTTTTATCAAGTGTTCCAGGAAGAAGTTTAATAGTGGAAACTATCTGGGAAAATAGACATAAACATGCTGATGAGCTTGAAAAAATGGGAGCTAAAATAAAAGTTGAAGGAAGAACTGCAATAATAGATGGAGTTGAAACTTTAACAGGTACTTTAGTTAACGCAACTGACCTAAGAGCAGGGGCTGCTTTAGTAATAGCAGGGCTTATGGCAGAAGGAGAAACTCAAATTACTAGTATAGAACATATAGATAGAGGATATCCTCATATAGAAGATAAATTCAAAAAGCTAGGTGCAAACATAACAAGAAGATAAATAGTATAGGGGGAAACTTATGATATTTTGCTCATTATATAGTGGTAGTAGTGGAAATAGTATATTTGTATCATCAGAAAAAGCAAAAATCTTAGTAGATGCAGGGTTATCTGGTAAGAAGATAATAGAAGGATTAGAAGAAATAAAAGAAAATCCTAGAGAGCTAGATGGAATATTTATAACTCACGAACATGTAGACCATATAAAAGGTGCAGGAATAATATCAAGAAAGTTTGACATACCTATATATGCAAATGAACACACATGGAGTGCCATGGAAAGCAGTCTAGGAAAAATTAAAGAAAAGAACATAAGAGTTATACCTAAAAGAAGTGTTACAACCATTAAAGATCTAGATATAATTTGTTTTAACACACCTCATGATGCAGTAGCACCTATGGGATATACTTTCCACTCAAAAGGAAAGAGAGCAAGTATAGCTACAGATATAGGAACATTTACAGAGGAAATTAAAAACAATTTAGTTGAATCTGATGTAATACTTTTAGAAGCAAATCACGATGTTCAAATGCTAAAGTATGGTCCATATCCTTACAATCTTAAAAGAAGGGTTTTAAGTGAAATAGGACATTTAAGCAATGAGGATTGTGGAAGTGCAATTTTAGATATACTAAAGGAAAACAGAGTATGCAGAAAAATAGTTTTAGGACATTTAAGCAATACAAATAACGTTCCCGAACTTGCATATAAAGCTGTAACGAACATATTAGATGAAGAATCACTAGTTCTTGGTAAAGACTTAGAGATTAAATTAGCAGACAGAAATAAACCAAGTAGCTATATTAACTTTTAAATTACTATTTATATAGACAATAAAATTACTTTGGTTACTGTGACAATAAGTAAATTATGAAATTACATATAATATATTGAAACAATTGGTTTTAATGTATTATAATTTAATTAAATTAAATACTATAGAAGAAAAAGAGGAGTATGAATATGAGTTTATATAAACAATGGACAGACATGGTTGTAGAATATGTAAAAACTAAAGGAGAAGCTGCTTTCTGGAAAGAATACAGCGATATAGAAACTAGAATATATAAAAATCTTTTAGCTAATCATAGTGAAGTTAAAAAAGTTAGTATAGCAGATCTTGCTAAGGAATTTGATGCAAGTGTAGAATTTGTAATGGGATTTGTTGATGGAATAAATGACAGTTTAAAAGCACCATATGATTTAGAAAAGGTAACTGCAGATGAAGAGTTATCTTTTGATATCGACTTTGAAAAACTTTATTTCAATATGTTAGATGCAAAAGCAGATTACCTATTTACTTTACCACAATGGGAAGCTATATTCTCAGAAGAAAAGAGAAAAGAAATAGCTACTGCTTATAAAGATTCAAAAACAGTTAGAAATGAAAACAAAGTTGGAAGAAATGATCCATGTCCTTGTGGAAGTGGAAAGAAATATAAAAAATGTTGTGGTAAATAATCAACAACATATAAAGGCTACTAGAAATTCTAGTGGCCTTAAGTTAGTTTACGGATAATTATTATAAAATATTAAACATAAAAATAAAATGTTGACCACTATTAAATCATATTAGTAGTGGATAAAAAAGCTTAAGTTAATAAGTTTTTGGACAAATTATACCTATGTGGATAACATTTTAAAAAGTTTTCCACAGAAATCACAAGAAAATTAATAGAAATAAGTAAAAACTGTGGATAAAGTTTAAAATATTGTGGATAAAATTTTAAAATTCACTTTACTTAAAGAATAAACTTTTTTATAGAAAGTTACATAAAAATGATAATATGTTATTACATATTTTTTGTGTTATTAAAGGAATATTAAATTAGAATATATCCATAAAAATAAAACATAGAGAAAAATATAAATATAAAGATAAATATAGATATAATTAATAATGTAAAGGTTGTAAAGAGGAAGGAAAATAAATGAATATAACTATAATTTCAGTGGGAAAGTTAAAAGAAAAATACTTAAAGGATGCAATAGCTGAATATTCAAAAAGATTAACTAGATATTGCAAATTAGATATAATAGAACTTCAGGATGAAAAAACTCCTGATAATGCCTCAGAAAAAGAAGAAGAATTAATAAAAGAAAAAGAAGGTAAGGCCATACTTTTAAAAATAAAAGAAAATGCTTTTGTAATTGCTATGGACTTAAAGGGAAAGCAATTAACATCAGAAGAATTTGCTGATTTTATAGAAAATCAAGGTGTTGTAGGAAACTCAAATATTGTGTTTATAATAGGGGGAAGTCTAGGTATTTCTAAGGAAGTTATAAAAAGGGCAAATCAAAAGATATGTTTTTCAAAGATGACTTTTCCTCACCAACTGTTTAGAGTAATGTTACTTGAACAGATTTATAGAGGATTTAGAATAATGAAGAATGAGCCATATCACAAATAAGGAGATACACTTTTTAGTATAAAATAAGGAAAAATCTTATTAATGGATTGTTCTAAGGGTGTCATATTCAAGATATATCAGTTTTTTTCTTAAAATATTTTTGGTCCGACTGTTGGGATCTCCATTTTTTGAAGTTGCTAGACAAAGTTTTTCTACTTTGCGCTTTCTAGTTTCTTCAACAATTTTTTCATTGTCTTCAAATACCCATGTAACTAATGGATTATTTCCTAGTGTCTTTTTAAAAAAGTAGGCCACTTTTCTAAAATAAATTTTCATGATAAATCATTTTAGAAAGCTTTGACTTGTTAATAACTATATCTTATGTAAATAATCCTAATAGTGCAATTCAATACCTTAGTAATCCAAATTGAATACATAGTGAAAGAGATATAGAATTAAACATATTTATATATTTCTATGCTATTAGCTATAAATATTTTTATGAATTAAATAATAAAGTTTTAAGTTTATTAAAAGTTAATAGTTTATTTTCAGTTTAATTTATAAATAGGTTAAAGATTTACATAACTTTTAAACATTCTTCTAGATTTGTCTATATAAAAAGAAAAATTTGTGTATTATAATAAATATTATAAGCAATTGGAAGTAAACAGCTAAATAGTGTTAATATGGCTTCTAAGTTTGCAAAATGATAAAAATACTAATCCACTTAGTTTAAATTGTTTCTATAGATTGCTAAATCTATGAGTGGTATAGAATATAGTTGAAAGCATGAGGAGGAATAAAGTATGGCAAAAAAAGTAGGAAAGTTAGGTGCGGCATCATTATTAATAGCAGGAGCAGGAATAGCAGCGGGGGCTGCTATAGCAGTAAAGGCAAAAAATAAAAGAGATGAAGAGAAACAAGTAATAGAAGAAAAAAAAGCTAAAGAGCATGAAGCATATAGAAATACAGAGCGTGGTAAAAATGAAAGAAACAGCAAAGGAATCTATTACTCTAATGGTAACTATGAAGCATTTGCTCGTCCAGAAAAACCAGAAGGAGTAGATGAAAAGTCAGCTTATATTGTGGGGAGTGGGCTTGGAGCCCTTGCAGCTGCATGCTTTCTTGTAAGAGATGGTCAGATGAAAGGTGAAAACATTCATATTTTAGAGGCTATGGATGTTGCTGGTGGTGCTTGTGATGGTATTAATGACCCAAGTAGAGGTTATATAATGCGTGGTGGTAGAGAAATGGAAAACCATTTTGAATGTTTATGGGATTTATTTCACAGTATACCTTCACTAGAAATACCAGGAGCCTCTGTTCTTGATGAATTTTATTGGTTAAATAAACACGATGAAAACTATTCTTTATGTCGTGCAACCAAAAATAGAGGAGAAGATGCTCACACAGATGGTAAATTCAATTTAAGTCAAAAAGGTTGTATGGAAATAATGAAATTATTCCTTACAAAAGATGAAGATCTTTACGATAAAACCATTGAAGATGTGTTTGATGATGAAGTCTTTAACTCTACTTTCTGGTTATATTGGAGAACTATGTTTGCTTTTGAAAATTGGCACAGTGCCCTTGAAATGAAACTTTATTTTCAAAGATTTATCCATCATATTGGAGGATTACCAGATTTCTCAGCTTTAAAATTTACAAGATACAATCAATATGAATCTTTGATTCTTCCAATGCAAAAATACTTAGAAAAGGCAGGAGTTAACTTTAAGTTTAACACTGAAGTAACTAATGTATTATTTGATTTTACTGGTGGAAAGAAGCTTGCAAAAACCATTGAATGTAATGTTAATGGAGAGCCTCAAGAAATTTATCTTACAAAAAATGATCTTGTGTTTGTAACAAATGGTAGTTGTACAGAAGGAACAATATATGGTGACCAAAATCATGCACCAATTGGAGATGCAGAAGTTCGTACTAGTGGTTGTTGGAACCTATGGAAAAATATTGCCGTACAAGATGAATCCTTTGGACATCCAGAAAAATTCTGCTCAGATATTAAAAAAACTAATTGGGAATCTGCAACTGTTACTACTTCTGACGATAAAATCATATCTTATATTGAAAAAATCTGTAAAAGAGATCCAAGAAGCGGACGTGTTGTTACAGGAGGTATTGTAAGCTGCAAAGATTCTAGTTGGTTATTAAGCTGGACAATTAATAGACAAGGACAGTTTAAAGAACAAAAGAAAGATGAAGTTTGTGTATGGGTATACAGCTTATTTACAGATGTTCCAGGTGATTATATTAAAAAACCAATGAGAGAATGTACAGGTAAAGAGATTACAGCAGAGTGGTTATACCATATAGGGGTTCCTATAGAGGAAATTGAAGATCTTGCTGAAAGCCACGCAAACTGTGTACCAACAATGATGCCATACATTACAGCATTCTTTATGCCAAGAACAAAAGGAGATAGACCAGATGTAATTCCAGATAATAGTGTAAACTTTGCATTTTTAGGTCAATTTGCTGAAACTCCAAGAGATACTATATTTACAACAGAATATTCTGTTCGTACAGCAATGGAAGCTGTTTACGGATTACTTGGTGTTGACCGTGGAGTTCCAGAGGTTTGGGGTAGTGTCTATGATATTAGAGAGTTACTTGATAGTAGCGTAAAATTAATGGATGGTAAATCTCCCCTTGAAATTGAACTTCCAGGACCACTTAATGTATTAAAGAAGCCTCTTTTAAAGAAAATAAAAGGAACTGTTATCGAAAAAGTTTTAAGAGATCACGATATAATTAAAGACGGAATGTTATAGAATTAAGAAAGGCTCCCTAAGGGATTTATCCTAAAGGAGGTCTTTTTTTGTATTTGTTTTATAAGGTTTTTGAAAGGGAAAGATAGGTTTATGATATATAAAGAATGATAAAATATGAAGCATAAATATAGAAATAGATAGTTTCAGTGAAGATAGAGATTATGTTTGACAATATCACTAATTAGTGATATATTGGATTTATAAAATATATGAAGGAATGAAGGTAATGAAAGATAGAAAAGAAATAAAAGATATAATCAATGAAAATAAGTTAGCATTATCTACATTAATAACATTTACAAGAGCTGAACACACTATCCATAAAAAAGAATTAGAAACTATAAAGGAAAGTGGATTAACTACTGCTCAGTTTGGCGTATTAGAAGCATTATATAATAAAGGCGATTTAAGAATATGTGAGATTATAGAAAAAATATTAACCACATCTGGAAATATAACTGTTGTTATAAAAAATTTAGAGAAGGATGGGTTAGTAAAAAAGAACTTAGATCCTAAGGATAAAAGATCTACTATAATATCAATTACAGATAAGGGTAAAGAAATTATTGAAGGTATTTTGCCAAATCACTTTGAAAATATAGGTGAAATTTTTAGTATATTAACAGAAGAAGAGCAAATAACTTTAAAAAATATTCTGAAAAAATTTAAAAGTATCTAAATAAAAAATTTTAAAATAATATCACTAATTAGTGATATATTAAGATAATAATGAAATTTAAAATAGATAGGAGTGATAAAGATGAGTAAGTTTAGAACTATAGAAAATATATTTAAAGGGCCAGAACCTCATATGGTTGGGGATGGATTTAAGGTATCGCAATACTTACCTGTAGGAATAGAAGATATAAAACGATTATCTCCATTTATATTATTAGATTATCATGCACCACATTATTATGAACCATCATCAATTAGAAGAGGTGTTGGGGCACATCCTCATCGTGGGTTTGAGACAGTAACAATTCCATATGAGGGAAAAGTTGAACATCATGATAATAAAGGGAATCATGGAGTTATAGGACCTGGTGATGTACAATGGATGACTGCTGTATCAGGTATTTTGCATAAAGAATATCATGAAAAAGAGTTTAGTAAAAATGGTGGCACCTTACATATGATTCAGCTTTGGGTTAATCTTCCAAAAGATAAAAAAATGTCAGACCCCAAATATCAAACCTTACTAAAAGAAAATATGGGAGTCTTTAAACTTGATAATAATCAAGGAGAAGTAAGTATTATTGCTGGAGAATTTAATGAAATAAAAGGGCCAGCAAGTACCTTTACTAATATGAATATCTATAATGTAAAGTTAAAAAATAATGGAAAAATCACATTAAGGGAACCAGGTGATTTTAATACTGGAATATTAGTTCTAAAAGGTCAAGTTAAAATAAATGAAGGAACTGTATGTAAAGAAACAGATTTTATTGTATTTGATAATATTGATGGTGATATTTTAGTTGAATCAATTACTGAGGAATCTTTATTTATCCTACTAAGTGGTGAACCAATAAATGAACCAATTGCTTCATATGGTCCATTTGTAATGAATACAGATAAAGAAATATCTGAGGCTTATGAAGATTTTAGAAATAATAAATTTGGAACAGAAAATTTTTAATAAATGATGAAGGAGAGAAAAAAAATGAGTAAAGTATTATATATTAAAGCAAATATTAAAAATGAAGGTGAATCAAGAACTTTTAAAGTATCTGATAGTTTTGTAGAAGAATATAAGAAGAATAACCCACAAGATGAGGTAGTTGTTTTAGATTTATATAAAGAAAAAATAGATTTTTTAAGACCAGAAGATTTAGGTGTAGTATTTGGAACTAAAGATGAAAATAGCAAAAAGCATCCAGTATTAAAATATGCATATCAATTTGCAGAAGCTGATAAATATATAATTGCAGCACCTATGTGGAACTTAAGTATACCAGCAATATTAAAAGCTTATATTGATTATGTAAGTGTTACAGGAATAACATTTAAATATACAGCAGAAGGACCAGTAGGGCTTTTAAATAATAAAAAAGCTGTGCATATAGTATCTAGAGGGGAAGAATATGTAGATGTTCCATATGAAATGGGAGATAGATATTTAAGAACTATACTTGGATTCTTTGGTATTAATGATGTAGAAACTATAGCAGTAGAAAATGTAGATATTATGGGGGCAGATGTTCAAGGTAAAGTTGAAGACGGAATAAAGAGAGCTAAGTTAATTGCAGAAAAATTCTAAATAGATATTTAAAATAAAGAAATTAAAAGGAACTGTTATTTAAAAAGTTTTGAGAGATTCTTTATAACTAAAGATAAAATGCTATAAAATCAAGAAAGACCTCTTAAAGGATTTATCCTAAAAGGGGTCTTTTTTATGATGATAAATATCATTAAAATTTTATTACCAAGGAATAATTCCATCTCTATTTGTAAATGTTCCTGTTGGGCCATTTTTGTGTATAGTGGCCATTTTTACAATAGCATCAGTTCCTTCTTGAAGGGTTTGAGTACCATGAGTAAATCTTCCTCCACTGTTAGTTGCACCGGGATCTACAACATTAATTTTCATGTTAGGAAGAGCTTTAGAATATTGCAGTGTAAGCATAGAAACAGCCGCTTTTGCTGAACTATATACAATGGCAGTAAGTTTTGATTCTATTTTTTCTGGATTTAGTACCATTCCAAATGATCCAAGACCACTACCTACATTTACAATATTAGGTTCATCTGATTTTTTTAGTAGGGGAATAAAATGTTGAGTAACACGGACTATTCCAAAAACGTTTGTATTATAAACCTCTAATATCATATCTGAAGTAACATCCTCAGCCTTTATTAAAGGACCAGGAATCCCAGCGTTATTTATAAGAACATCTAAATGTCCTTCTTTTTGTCTTATTTCTTCGGCTGCTTTAATAATAGAAGTTTCATCTGTAACATCTAAAACAACATAATCTACTCCTAAACTCTCAGCAGCTACTTTTCCTTTATTTTCATCACGTGAGCTAATATATACTTTATGGCCTAATTCTTTTAAACGTCTAGCTGTTTCAAAACCTAAACCTGTGTTTCCACCAGTTATTAATGTGATTTTCATAATAGGCACGCTCCTTTAAATATGTATTAAAATAGAATAATCTACTTTAAAAGAATTATAGAACATTTAAATTTTGTTGTAAATTAATGAACATTTATTTCTCTTTCATGGTTTACTCTTTTAGAAACAATTCTTACATTACCGCACCTAGGAATAGATTTTTTGCAAAAGTAGTATCAGTTCTTAATACTCTTTGGCTCTATGGATTAGGAGGTTTATGTAACTTCTAAACCTCTCTTTTTAGTAAGTATCTAACCAAAAAGTGCGTACTTTTTTTAGAACTAAATAGGTTATATAATGAATTTAGATAAACCACAACATTAAAGTGAGTAGAATAAAAGGTTTATTAAGGGTAATTATAAAAATACTAGGCTAAAAACTTTATTAAGATGTGTTTTACAATAACTTAAATACAAGTAAGAAAAAATAAAAAATGAAAATAATAAAGATAATGAATTTTTAAGGGGAGATAATCTATGAAAAAAGATGTAAATGTATTTGATTATGCTAGTGAGATTTTAAAAGCAGTTAAAACAGGTGTACTTATAACAACAAAGACAGAAGATAAGGTTAATTCTATGACTATTTCATGGGGAGCACTTGGAATTGAATGGGGAAAACCTATATTCACTATTTTTATAAGAGAAAATCGTTTCACAAAACAACAACTTGAAAAAAATCCTGAATTCACTGTAAATATACCACTTGGTGAATTTAATAAAAAAATATTAGGTGTATGTGGAACTAAATCAGGTAAAGATATGGATAAAATAAAAGAACTTAATTTATCCCTTGAAGAATCTAAAGACATATCAGTGCCAGGTATAAAAGAGTTACCATTAACACTTGAATGTAAGGTTGTATATAAACAAAAGCAAGATGAAAATGCAATTCCAGAAGAAATTAAAAAAGATTGTTATCCTCAAGATGTAGATAGTTCATTTTATGGAGCAAACAGAGATTACCATACAGCATATTATGGTGAAATAGTTAATGCTTATATTATTGAGTAGTATATTTTATTACCAATATAATTAAAGACGGAATGCTATAAGATTAAAAAAGACTTCTTAAAGGATTTATCCTAAAAGAGGTCTTTTTTCTAATGCCTATGAATTAAGTAGCAAAGATTTAAGTTCATTAAAATTAGAAACTTCATAGGTAGGTTTTATAGAAGTCTTATTTATAACTTTCTTAGGATTATACCAACAAGTATCTATACCAAAGTTTATACCACCTTGTATATCAGAAGTTAAACTATCACCTACTATTAAAACTTTGCTTTTATCAACAAAGTTTAGTTCTTTTAATGTATGTTCAAAAATCTTAGGATCTGGTTTTGATATTAATATTTCTTCAGAGATTACTATAGTCTCAAAGAATTTTGCTATACTAGATTTTCTTATTCTCTTATCTTGAACTAAAGTAAGACCATTAGTTACTATGGCAAGTCTAAAAGATTCATTTAGAGTTTCTATAAGGTCTATACTATCATCATATAAAAATGATGCATCAGCTAAATGCTCCATATATGCTTTTGCAAGATCAGTCTCATCAAGGCCTAACTCTAATTTATCTGATAATCTTTTAAATCTTTCTATCTTTAATTTTTCTTGTGTAATAAGTCCTTGTTCAAATTCTTTCCATATAGCTGAATTTATTTCTTGATAAGCTTTTAAGTGAAAATCTTCATTATACTTTATGTTAAATTTAAGTATTGTATTTTTAAATGCTTCTCTTTCAGATTTTTTAAAATCATATAATGTTTCATCTGCATCAAATAATATAACTTCATATTTCATAATACACCATCCCAATTTTATATAAATAATTTAATATCATGATTATAACAAATAATAGTTCTAATAAAAAATAGATTATAAATACTGTTTATAAATCTTTATAAATAAAATAATATATTTTTCAAAGTTAGAACATGACATAGGTCATGTTGATTAAAATCAGGAGAAATTTTAGAAAATTATCTAAGAATATTATATAAAACCACTTTAAAACCATTTTCTAAAGTGTTGACTCTAATATTATGTCATAGGGTATAAAAAAATAGAGACAGCTTTTATTTAGAAAACTCTCTCTCCACCTTAATTATAGCATATATAAAATGGAAGTATAAGTCTATATTTTCCCACTTATATGTATTAAAATGATGTAACTATAATAAAGAGAGAAGGAGAATTTATATGACTATTGAAAATAGAGAATATACCAAAACTAATCCAGATATGATTTTAAATAAAGGACCTTTTTATCATGGAACTAAGGCTAATCTTAAAACAGGTGATTTAATTAAAGTAGGATTTTCATCTAATTATGGTGAGGGGAAGAAAGCTAATTTTGTTTATATGACGGCAACTTTAGATGCAGCTATTTGGGGAGCAGAGTTAGCCCTTGGTGATATGGATGAAAGAATATACATAGTTGAACCTACTGGTGAATTTGAGGATGACCCTAATTTAACTGATAAAAAGTTCAAAGGAAACCCAACACGTTCTTATCGTACAAAATTTCCACTAAAAGTAGTTGGAGAGATAAAAGAATGGGAAGGGCATTCAGAAGAAGTACTTAAAAATATGAAAGATAACTTAAGAAAACTTAAGGAACAAGGAATTGAAGCTATTAATGAGTAAAAAACCATAGTATTAAAAAGGCAAGGTATCTATAATAGAGACTTTGCCTTTTTTGTATTGATAAGGGTTTAGATTAGAGGTTTGGATTTTGGATTAGTAATTTAAAAAAAGATTTATGGTTTTTGTATAATGGTAAAAACATGCAGTTAAGAGTAGTTTAAAAAGATGATATTGTAAATCCATAGGAAAATAGTTTTAAGATAAACAAAGGAGAAAATAAAATGAAAAGATTTGAAAAGGAAAGAGGTTTTTTAAAATCTAATTTTAGTGAATTTAAGAATATTAAAACTGATAGAATGAAGGGAATAGATGAACCAGAGAAGATTAAATCTTATGATAAAGATTCAAAGATAATAAGTTTACCACCTGTAAACAGTAGTGTTTTAAGGAAAGCAGATATTTATGAATGTATAAAGGAGAGAAGAAGCACTAGATTTTATAGTGATGAAGAGGTTAGCCTTAAGGAATTATCTTATCTTTTATGGGCAACTCAAGGGATAACAGGAACAAATAAGGTAGGATTAACTTATAGAACAGTTCCATGTAGTGGAGCAACCCATTCTTTTGAAACATATTTATTTATAACGAATGTTGAAGGTTTAGAAAAAGGAATATATAGATACCTTCCAGTAGAGCATAAGTTATTATTTATAAATGCAATAAAGGATGTTGATGAAAAATTAGATGCAATCACTTTAGAGCAACCTTTTGTGCCTAACTTTGCAAAGAAAGCAGCTATTACCTTTGCATGGAGTACAACACCTTATAGGTCAGAGTGGAAGTATGATATATCAGCACATAAAAAGATATTAATAGATGTGGGGCATATTTGCCAAAACCTTTATCTAGCAGGTGAATCATTAAATATGGGAGTTTGTGCAATTGGAATATACGATCAAGAAACTATAGATAATCTTTTAGGATTAGATGGAGAAGAAGAATTTATAGTATACCTTGCAGCTACAGGTAGAAAGAGAAGTGAATAGATAAGTAGAGCTAAAGATGTTACGGAATAAATAACTTATTATGAATTTTACTTTTTCTGTTTAAATAGTAAATTATAAGCTTTATAATGGTGTAAAGGATAATTTATTAGGGGGAGATAAAGTGGAATTAAAAGAGATAATAGAAAGACAATACAGTGGAAAGTTATATTATTGTAATGATGAAGAACTATTAAAAGAACAAGGAAAATATGCAGATTTATTATTTGATTTTAACCAAACACGCCCATCAGAACAAGAAAAGAGAAGTAAATTATTAAAAGAGATGTTTAATGGAATAGGTGATAACTGTTATATAGAACCTCCACTTAGAGCCAATTGGGGAGGAAAAAATGTTCACTTTGGTAATGGTGTTTATGCAAATTTTAACCTTACTTTAGTTGATGATGGAGAAATATTTGTTGGAAACAACGTTATGTTTGCTCCAAATGTAATCATAGCAACAGCAGGACATCCTATACACCCAGAACTAAGAAGAAAACAAGCCCAATTTAACTTACCAGTACACATTGGAAATAATGTTTGGATTGGTGCAGGTTCAATAGTTCTTCCAGGTGTAAAAATAGGAGATAACACTGTAATAGGAGCAGGAAGTGTAGTTACAAAGGATATTCCATCAAATGTAGTAGCTGTTGGTAATCCATGTAGAGTTTTAAGAGAAATTAATGATAGGGATATGGAGTATTATAGGGGTGCGAGGATAGATATTGAATAACAGTTTTAAAAGGTAAAATAGATTGTCTAATTTACCTTTTTTCATTAAATAAAACATAGTATAATATTTTTACGGATTATATTTCCAATATAATAATACATAAGAAAGGACTAAGAATAAGATGTTTAGAGATTATATTTATTTAGATACAAAGAGAGTAAATAGTTATGGTAGAAAATTGGGAATTGGTGATATTTCTATAGAGAATGGGGATTCTACAGGAGAGGAGATGTATTTTGAAAAATTTGAATATGAATTAGAACATAAACATATAAATAAAGATTTCTTAGTAGTACAAAGTGATAATGAGGCTGATATTAATAAAGTAAATCCTCAAATGATAATTAAACTTCAGGAAAAACTATTAATTCCTAATGAATTTGGGGAAGTAGAATTTTTAAAGAGGTTATTAACTAATGAAAATATGAAGAATCAATTATCAAATGTTTTAAGTAAGAATGATGAAGAAATGCCTAAAGAATTTTTTGCCACATTAATTAAAGATAGAAAAAATTTCCCTATTTATTGTGAGGTGGGTCAATATATAATTCATACTAGTTTAAATGGAGAGTTTTTTAGAAATATAGAATACTTTGATTTTGAAGAAAATATAGGAGAAGTAGTAACTATAGTAGCGAAGGTAGATAATGCAGGTAAAGTTGAAAAGGATATAGTTTTATATGATATATATAAAGATTTATTTGGAATGAATAGACAAATGAGAAGAGCATTTAATGATAATAATAAAAATATTCCAGAGGAGATTAAGATTAAGGGAAAAGGAATAAAAATTAGTATATTAGCAATATATAAATAGTTAGGAGAATTTAGTATGGATATAGAAAATATAGTTGAAAGTTTGATATTAGAAGGACAAGCTGTAATAGAAATAGCAGAAAAAAAAGGTCTTTATGATATGGTATATTATGATGGGGAAGAATATCAAAAATGGATTAGTAAATCTAAGATATTTATGGAAAAAAATTTTAGGGATAGCCAACAGTATGATGAATTTTTACAAGCTAGTAAAAATGCACTAGGGGGGAAAAAAAGAAATTATGATGAAATGATAGGTATATTAAAGGCGATTAGAGAAACTAAAGCTTGGGGTTATCAAGGTGAATTAAAAGATAAAAAAAAGAAAAAAATATTTGTTAGTCATAGTTCAAGGAATAAAAATATAACAGATAAATTTGTAGAGCTTTTAAAAGTAATAGGAATAACAACTGAGCAATTATACTACAGTTCATATGAAGAAACAGGAGTTGGTTTTTCAGAAGATTGCCTTAAAAGAATAAGCGAGGAATTTAATCAAAATGAACTTATGGTTATATTTATGTTATCAAGGGAATTTTATAATAGTAAGGTATGTATTGCAGAAACAGGTGCAACTTGGGTAAATGTGGGGAGTAATTATATACCTATTATAATTCCACCATATACTTATAATAATATAGATGGTGTAATAAGTTCTACACAAGCTGTAATGTTATTAAAAGGAGAAGATACAGATACTAAGATAGAGCAATTAAAAGTAAGAATAGAAGAATTTTTAGAAATAGAGGAAAAGGTTAATCCAACTGAATGGTCTAGAAAGAAAAGTGATTTTATTAAGTTTATTAATGAAGTATCTGATAAATTAAATAATATAGAAGCTAATATAATAGATGTAATTTTAAATAAAGATTGCCAAACTGATATGATGTTTAAAATTAATCTAATTAACAATACACAAGATAGAGTTAAAATAGAAGAAATAAAGATACATTTGATTGTAGACCAACAAGCAAAACAAATAAGCTTAGATGAATGGAGTGTACAAGCACTGGTTTTGAAACCATTACAAGAAATAACAGTATATTTACCTGGAACTATAAACGAACAAATAAAAAAAAGTAAGATTGATATAAAGAATAGCAAAGTAATTATAAGTTTTTATAATGAAGATTAATGGCTTACACTTTTACTATAGTATAAATTTTTATAGGAATATTTCCAATGTTTTCAGCACAAACTATCTTCAAAAGTAAATAAAGCCCTAGATTTTATAGGTGCGACAACACCTGTGAAATTCAACAGATATGCGTACTATCTGAGGAATCTAAAATCAAGGACTTCTTTTGTATTATAGACTGTTAGTATAAAGTTTATACCTAGTGTTAGTTTTATATAGATATTTTTCTAGAATTAAGATACAAAAAGTCCTCTTTTTAAGAACCTTAGATTATTAATAATCTGCTAAGTGGTTTTTAAAGGGAGAATTTTTTATGTGCAATTTTATAAATAAGGATAATTTTAAGGTTTCAAATTTTTATAGGTTTCCTAAGGCTCTTATGTCAAAGAGATATGATTCTTTGAGTTTAGAGTCTAAGGTTGCCTATTCTTTTTTACTTGATATGGTTTCTTTGTCTATTGAAAATGGTTGGGTTAATGAAAATGGAGATGTTTTTGTAAAGATTAAGAGAAAGGAACTTATGAAGAAGCTTAGTATTAAAGGAACTCAAAAGATGGTTAAGATTATGAGTGAGTTAAAATCTTTTGGTTTAATTGTTGAGGAAAGGGTTGGCTTTGGTAGATGTAACAAGATATTTTTATATGATTTAGAGGAAAGTTCTAATGATGAAGATGTGGATAAGGCAGGGGAGGAGTTATGTTGTGGCTTAGAGAGTTTTGAAAATAAAATTTCAGGGGATAGAAATTCAAAGTTTAATGGTTTTGAAAATCAAAGCTTGGAGAGCAGAAAATCAAATTTCAAGAGTTTTGTTTTTCAAAGACATAATAAGACTAATATAAATAAAACTAAAAATATTAAAACTAACTTAACTAAAACTCAATCAAATCAAGACTTTCCTAAGACTTTTGATTTTAAAAGCTTAGAGGATAAGGATTCAAAACTAAAGACTTTTGAAAATCAAAACCATGAAGACATAAAGAAAGATGTTGATGATGAAAGAGTCATGTTAAATCATAAAGAATCAAAAAGATTAGGGTTAACTCAAAAAGACACTAAGGCTAATGGAATAAATAATAAGAAATATGATTATGACATAGAAACTTTAGATACAGCTAGAGAACTTTTGGGGTGGTCTGTAGGTTATAAAGAGGCTAATGTTCTTTTGAAAGAAGCTTGCGGAAATCTTTATATTTTGGACTTGGCTTATGAAAAGATGGTGAAGGTTAAAGGGAACATTGAGAATGTGGTTGGGTATTTGAGGACTGTGCTAGTTGGGGCTTAAGATAATCATGGTTATATGTTATTGGAATAGTATATAATTTAATCAGAGGTAGGTGATGATTATGCCACAAGATATAAAAATAGAGTTAAATAATTTAATAAAAGAGATATATAACGTTTTTGATATTACTTCAGTTTATTTATTTGGTTCATATGCATATGGAACTCCTAATGAAGATAGCGATTTAGATATATGTATAATAACAAATGATAAAAGTAAGAGAAAAATTGAAATAATGAAGCTTGTTAGAAAAGCTATAGCTAAAGTTCAAAGTATGCCAGTAGATTTGTTGGTTTATTATAGTGATGAATTTGATGAAAGAGCAAAGTCAAATTGTACATTAGAAAATCAAATTTTCAATAACGGGGTAAAGCTATATGGATAAAGAATTATATAAAGAATGGTTTGAATTTGCAAAAAGAGATTTAGAATCAGCTAAATTTTTATTAAATATGTATCCAAAGCCTATAGAAATAATTTGCTATCATTGTGAGCAAAGTGCAGAAAAATATTTAAAAGGATATCTTATTAAACAAGGAAATAAGTTAGAAAGAACACACGACCTAGTATTGCTTAACAATAAGTGTAAATCCATTGATAAGGATTTTGACATTATAGAAGATGAATGCATTGAATTAGTTCCATATAGAGTTCAAGTTAGATATCCATACCAATTAGAAGTTGCAGAAGAAGACATGATAAGCGCTGTTAAGTGTGCAGAAAAGATTGAAAAGTTTATTAGAGGTAAGGTAGAATAATCTATTTTATTTCTTAAATGAAAATATCAAACTTTAATTCTTCTGTTTATTATAGTAATCCAGATTATTTGAAATGGTCTTATATAGAAGATGAATTATTAGATTAAATAATTATAAAAAATATGCACAAAATCTGATTTTGTGCATATTTTGTTGCTTTTAGTTTTTAGCTGTTAGAAACCACAAGGCCTTCTTTAGGCATTAACTGCAACATTTCTTGTGCAGTAGCTTTTTGATTTGAATTTGTTACTGAGTTTAATGCATTGGTAATAGAGTTAACAAAGGTGTTAAATTGTGCTGTGGTTCCTTTAGTTGAAATAACATCTTTTATTTGTAATAGTGTATCAAACATAGGCATTGGATAATCTTTAAGTGCACTAATGATTTGGTTAGAAAGATTAAGATAATCTTGTGCAGTTAAGTTATCATTAGTTTTCATTAAAGCAATTTCATCAAGCCATGCTCTTAAGTTTAATGGTTGAATAGATGTAGCTTTATTTATAGCATCCATTTTTTCTTGATATGAAATGTTAGCATTAATCAGCCATAAATATTCATTAGATTCTTGTAAAGCTGATGTATCAGCAGCTTGATATAATAAATCATAATTAGTATCATATGAGTTTGTTGTTATTCCACTTGACCATCCACTTATGTCAGCTCCATCACTTTCAGACCATCCGTAAATATCATTTCCTATTTCCCATTGACCATTTGTATAGTATATAAATGCACAGTGACCTGGTTGTCCAACTGGTTGAGCTGGAATTCCAAACATTTGGCAGGCTGATGATCCTAAATAAGATGTTGAACCACAAACTCCACCATCATACCATATGTCTAAAATAGTAGGGTCTGGACCGTAAAAATCAGGTCCAAATACGCTGGCTCCTGTATGTGGATTTGTTTCATTATAGTTTATTGTGTAAGCTATATTGTTTAACCCATTGTTAGTAGAGTTTATAAATCCATTATGGTTTTGTAAAATTATATCTCTAAACTCCATTATTTGAGAGTTTGGTATGTGTGTGTTAACTACATATATTAAATGTCTTACATCTAAAGTTTTAAATATAGGAAGCATTCCACCTTCTGCATTTAATGTTTCAAAAATATTATATCTTTGAACTGGGCTACCTACTGTACCACTACATGGCCATGCTGTTATAGGAGTAGCATTAGCAATAGAAGTAGCAATAGCTAGTTTTAAATTAAATCCAGATCTTGAGTTAGTGTATGTGTTCCAGATATTAGACCAAACTTGAAGACCATTTATATTTGCTCCTTGTTGGCTTGTACCTTCTAAGAATTCTTCCATTGCAGTTTGATTATTTAAAACCTAATTAATAAAGTCTTTGTTAGCTGTACTTTCATTAACAAAGTTTTCTACAGCGCTTTCACCAAATCTATTTATAAACTCATTAGTAGTAATATCATAGTTTAAAGTTTTATTAGTTAATATATTACTATCACCATTTTTAGTTATTGATGAATTAATATTAGCATTTATGTTACTTAAGTATCCAGATATATCTGTTGAGCTATTTATAGTAACTGTAGGAGTTTGCTTAACACTTATTGAAAGTAAATTATTTGAATTTGCTTGTAATAAATAATCAGAATTACTTTGAACATTTGATGATACTTTTATTGGGAATAATTCATTATTTATATCTAAAGCAAAAGTATAACTATCTCCTTTAGCTAAAGAACTTAAAGTTTCTTCACTAATAATTCCTTGTACACTTGAAGAACTATTATTTAAATTAGTTGTACTTACTGAATCAATTATTTGATTACTTGAATTTAAAATTACTAGTTTTTTGCTAGCATTTAAAGTACTTTCACTTTGACCATGAGCTAAAGTACTGTTTACAACTAAGTTATTTCCTTGCCAATAAACATTACTTGTATAAGCATTTTGTCCAAAGTTAACAAATACTAATCCATTTTGTGTTATTTCAAAATACTCTGTATTACCACTTATATTACCTAAGGCAGTATTTTCATTTAAAACAATAGGTTTAGAAATATCTGTATTGTAACTTAAGCCTATTATATCTCCATAGCTAAATGATTTACCATTTAACGCATCAGTTAATTGGCTTGTAGCCCCATCAGTAATAGATGAAGTAGAAATTTGTTGTCCTTGGCTATTATATAAAGTTAAATCAAAGTAATGAGAGTCTCCATTACCAAAGCTACTAGAATAATTATTTACAATAAATTGCATGTTTTCAGGATTAAATGTAATACTTGATATTAAACTTCCAATGTCTCCACTGTTATTATAAAAATTAATGTAGCTGTTCATTAATTTTATGTTTGAACTTATAGTTGGTTTAATAACTGTTGGAATATATCCTTTTGATGATATTGTCATTTCAGTGCTACTAGTAAATCCATTAGAATCAGTTACAGGAATATCAAAAGCACCACTTGAGTTTGTTGTACCTGTGAATGTTTGTCCGTTAACTGATATATTTACTGTTGTATTAGGGTTTGCGATACCTTCTATATTTGTTTTTGTAACACTTCCACTTGAACCTAAAATATCTACTGGTTGAACTTGTATAAATTTATTATTTAAATTTACTAAGCCACTATTATTTATTTCAAAGTATTCTGTTGCGCCAGTTGAATTTCCAATGTTAGTTTTTCCTGAATACACATCAACTTTTGTATAAGAAGGATTATATGAAATCTTTACTATATCACCATTTGAGTATGCTGTGTTGTTTATTTGATCAATAATATTGGATACATCATTTAGTTTTGTTCCATTAAATGATTTTATTATTGCACCAGTTGTAGGATTTATAATAGATATATTTAAGGTGTTACCATAAAAGGCACCTGTATATTCTTTATCATTTATTGGTTGCTCAACAACTTGTAATGTCTTATTAATTGGATCAAAGTTTATATCAAAAATAGGAACATTAGTGTTATTTAAAACTTCTATTTTATTTTGGCTTACATTCATATTTGAAGCATATTGCACAGTTAATAAAGATGTATTTTGGTTATTAACAAAAACTTTAACTTCACTACCTATTGGAGCTTCATTAATTGGAATTTCTAATGAGAATGCGCCAGTTGAATTAGACTCAACTACTTTAGATGTATCTCCATAAGAGATAGTAACATTTGTATTTGCAGTTGTAGTTCCTGTTAGTGTCATATTTTGTGTACCACTATATAAAACTTGAGAAGTAGTTAAGTTTTTATTTGCTACTGGAATTAATCCATTTTCAGTTATTTCAAAGCATTTAAATTGATTTGTACAGACAATTTTACTTTGTCCACTATTAAGTAATAATTCTCCCATAGATAACTCTACTTCTTGAGGTTCATATACGGCAATTATATCTCCATATTTGAAGGCAGTCCCATTTAAATTGTTAGTAGATGAAAATACGCTAAATTCACTAGGAGTACAACTAGCTAGTATATCTCCTGTTGTTCCATCTATAAGTTGTGCAGCAAAATTAGAATGATTGTTAGCTTCTACAGTCATAGTTGCAGGATTAAATGTAAGCATTTGTCCAAAGGTACCATCTTGATCTGCATCAGATATTGTTATATTGGATTTTAATATACCTAGTGTACTAATAGCTGTTGGGTTTAATGTTGTAGCAAGTTCGCCTGATGTTTCTACAACTATACTGGTTGAGCTTGTAAATCCTTTAGAGTCAGATATAGTTGTACTAAAATTACCACTAGAATTACTTTCAGTAGTAAATGATTGACCATTTACTAGTATTGTTACTGATTCATTAGGCTTACTAGTAGTTCCAGTAATTGTTCCTGATGTAACAGTTCCGTTACCTAAAACATCAAAAGGATTTACCTTTACGTGAGACATAGTTGTTGCTGTTAATCCACTTGGTTCTATACTAAACGCTACTGTTTTATTTACATTGTAAGTTTTATCATTCATGTTTGATATGCTTATTTCACTTGATGAATAAGGATATACAATTTGTATAATATCCCCATAGGTATAGCCTAAGTTATTAAATGCTTCTGATAAGGCATTTTCAGGATATTCACCGCCATATACAGTTACAGATTTAATTAATTGTCCAGTACTAGAGTATAAACCGATGTTAAACATTTCTTGGGTAGTTGATGCATATGGATTTGTCTCAGTCCAGCCAGCATTAAATTCAATTTTACTTGTAGTTGGATCAAATTTTAATGTACCTATGCTTTGACCCCATACATTATTTAAAGTTATGGTATTATTTTGGATTTTATATATATTAGGATTTAAGATTGGAGTTGTAGTTTGGATAGCTCCGTTGCTTACTACCATTATATTAGTTGTACTGGTAATCTCACTTGTAGCTGTTACATTTAAAGAAAAATTACCATTACTATTTGAAGTGGTTGTATAGTCTTTATTGTCTATCCATAGGTTAACTGCAGTATTTGCAGTTGTAGTTCCTGATACAGTTGTTTGGTCACTATTTAGTGTATAATAAACAGGATTTACTTTTAAAGTATTTATTTCTTGTAATCCACTTTGTTCTATAACAAATGATACAGTTTTATTTACGTTATAAGTTGTTCCATTTATGTTTGATACACTTATTTTGCTTGATGAATAAGGATATGTAATTTGTAGAATATCCCCATATGTGTAATCCAAGTTATTAAATGCTTCTGATAAGGCATTTTCTGCGTATTCACCACCGCCATGTACAGATACAGATTTAATTACTTGTCCATTATTAGAATATAAAGTTATTTTAAATAATTCTTGAGTTTTTGATGCATATGGATTTGTCTCAGCCCAACCAGAATTAAATTGAATTTTACTTGTAGCTGGATCAAATTTTAATGTACCTATATTTTGACTCCATGCATTAGTTAAGCTTATGCTATTATTTAGGATTTTATATACATTAGGATTTAAGATTGGAGTTATAGTTTGAATAGCCCCATTACTTGCCACTATTATATTAGTTGTGCTAGTAATATTATCTGTAGTTGTTATATTTAAAGAAAAATCACCATTGCTACTTGAAGTAGTTGTATAGTCTTTATTATCTATCCATAGGTTAACCGCAGTATTTGCAGTTGTAGTTCCAGATACAGTTGTTTGAGCACTATTTAGTGTATAATAAACAGGATTTACTTTTAAAGTACTTGTTTCCTCCAATCCGCTTTGTTCTATAACAAAGGAAGTAGTTTTACTAACATTATAAGTTTCTCCATTTATGTTTGATACGCTTATTTTGCTTGATGAATAAGGATATGTAATTTGTAGAATATCTCCATATGTATAATCTAAGTTATTAAATGCTTCTGATAAGGTATTTTCTACATATTCACCACCACCATATACAGATACAGATTTAATTACCTGTCCATTATTGGAATATAAAGTTATTTTAAATAATTCTTGAGTTTTTGATGCATATGGATTTGTCTCAGCCCAACCAGAATTAAATTGAATTTTACTTGTAGCTGGATCAAATTTTAATGTACCTATATTTTGACTCCATACATTATTTATGCTTATAGTATTGTTTGCTATGGAACTTTCTGCTGGTATTGTAATTGAACTTTTTGAACTTGATGAGCTTGATGAACTTGTAGTACTTGATAAATTTGTTGTGTTCGATACACTTTTTGTGTTTGATGAACTTGATTGTGTGTTAACAGTGTTAGATAATAATGTAATGTTTTCTATTTGACCTATGTTTCCAGGTATGCTTTGGCTGCAAAGAGTTATTAATCCTGCTAATGTAACTAGTGATATAATCTTTTTTAATTTCATTTTAGATAATGACCTCCTATGAATTATCTCTAAAATATGTATTGATTTATTATGTTATATATAACAATTATTTTTTTTTGATAACGTATACATAAAGATAACACTTAACATATAAAAAATGGTAATTAAATAGAGAATAAACTATTGATTTTACCCAAATTTTTTTGTCTTATTAAAAGTATTATCATAAAAATTATATAATATATTTATTGGTATATGTGGTATAATTTTAAGATTTTATAGGATTTTTTTAACTCTTATATCAAAGAAATATAATTTTAGGAGATATGGCTTAATGTGGCTATATATTATGTAATCTTTCTAGGATTTTAGTATTTATTTTTAAGGAAAAAACCGTTAAAGGCTTCTATATATTATGAAATAAAATGTTGCTGAATTAAAGGCCCATGAAGTACGTTTTATTGAACAACATATTGACTTAGTGTTAACTCTAAGGAGTAGCCTATATATGAAGCAAAAATAAATTACTTCAAAATACTTAGATTGGAGAATGATATTAATGGGTAGAGTAGAAAAAGCAAATAACATGATGAAAAAACTTGGTATTAAGGAAAATTCATTAGCAAAATCTTTTGATGAATTTAAATCTGTAAAGAATAATTTTATTTATGGCGAAGTATGGCAACAAGGAGATATGGATGAAAAATTAAGAGCCATTGTTACAATAGCAGTTCTTACAACTATGGAAGGAAAAGATTTAGAGGAGCAACTTCATGTAGCACTTAATATCAAAGTAAAACCAGAGGAGCTTTTAGAAGTTTTCCATCAATCAGTGCCATATATTGGACTTGCAAAGGTTGAAAAAGGTTTAGAAGTTCTTAAAAAAGTTTTTGAAGAAAGAAATATTTCAATGCCTTTAAAGCATAATGGTGTTGGTACAGAAGAAGATACACTTGAAAAAGGAATTGAAGTTCAAAAATCTATTTTTGGAGAGCATATTGATAAGATGAGAGCGGCTGCACAAGGAGAACAAAAGATAATGCAAGATTATCTATCAGCTTATTGTTTTGGAGATACATACACAAGAAAAGGTCTTGATTTAAAGACAAGAGAACTTATAACTTTTGTTTGTATCAGTGTACTTGGTGGATGTGATAGTCAAGTAAGAGAACATGTAGGAGGAAACCTTGCTGTTGGAAACACTAAAAAATTATTAATTTCAGCAATATATCAAAGTCTTCCGTACATTGGATTCCCTAGATCATTAAATGCAATTGCAGCAATTAATGAAGTTGCAAAGTAGGCAAAATATGTGGATAGCTTATAGTTAGTAAAATTAAAATTTATAGTTAAGATTAGCTTATTTATAAGTAGAATTTTAAAAGCATAACAAACCATATATAACAATTCAAATAGAATATTTTAAAGAATGAATTTAAGTTTTTATAGGCTTCCTAAAGCTCTTATATCAAAGTAGGCATTTTTGACATAAGAGCTTTAGGTGACCTATTTTTCCTTTATAAGGTGATATTTTTTATAGACAAAAACCTAGCAATATTTTATCTATTTAAGGACATTAACTTTAGACTATTGAAATTAAGCCTTATCAAACAAATTTTCTAATATATTTATGCTATCTCCATAAAAAGTGGTAAAACCTTCATTTTTACTATCTGTAACATGACTTATAGGTATAGAGATTGCTACATCAGAAATAGTACCAATGCTGCTATTAGAATCTGAAGTAATAGATATAGTATGGCCACCAAGTTCATTTAGTTCTTTGATTTTTCTAATACAAGAAAAGTTTTCTCCAGATTTTGAAATTATTATTAATGTAGGGTTATGTTCTTTTTCATGGATTATAGGTATTTCTAATCCATGTAATAATATAACATTATATTTTTTTACAATAAGTTTTCTGTATAAGTATCCTGTGACAAATTCGCAAAATCCTTCTCCATATAAATAGATATATTTATCTTTATTTAAATATGTTTTAGATATTTCAGCTAGATTAGATAATGGATATTTAGAACTCCATAAAAAATCGTTTTCATTATTAGTGATATTAATTTTAGAGTTATATGCTATTCTCTTTACATCAAAGAGTAATTCATTATATCCGCTATATCCAAGTTTTTTAGCTAGTCTTATAATAGACGCAGTAGATGTAAAATTTGATTTAGCAAGTTTTCTAATGCCTTCCTTTTTAATCTTTTCAGGACTAGCAAACATATACTCGAGTATCTTTATTTCTAAATCTGATAGGTTTTGGTTTTTAAATATTCTATCAACATGAAATTGTTTACTCATTTATACCTCCAATTAATATTATTTTGCTTATAATTCTAGTTAAATTATATCATAAATAG
The DNA here is from genome assembly GCA_963559995.1 of uncultured Sarcina sp. Classification (GTDB taxonomy): domain Bacteria; phylum Bacillota; class Clostridia; order Clostridiales; family Clostridiaceae; genus Sarcina. Next base: position 3,319 of record CAUWNL010000025.1, on the reverse strand, counting down.
TCAATTATAGTAACAGGTTACTAGATTGTATATTTGTTACACAAATGTATTAAAACGTATACAAGATGATAAAAAAAATATATACTTAAAGTGTATTAGAGAAGAGGGAGTGGTTGATATTAAAAGATTAATAATTAATGGAGATGATTTTGGATATTCTCATGCTGTAAATTTAGGTATAGCTGAGAGTCATGTAAGGGGGGTGTTAACATCAACAACATTAATGGCAAATATGGCAGGAACAGATCATGCAGTTAAATTATCAAAAGAAATGCCTAATTTGGATATAGGTATACATTTAACATTAACTTGTGGCAAACCTATTTTAGAAAAAAGTGTAAATTCATTAGTAAAAGAAGATGGATATTTTTATGGATTAGGTGATTTTGAAAAAGGAATGGTAAACATTGATGAAGATGAGCTTTATAGTGAATGGAAGGCTCAAATAGATAGGTTATATTCTCTTGGAGTTAAGTTAAGTCATATGGATTCTCATCATCATATACATACATTTGAGAAACCAGCAAAGATAGCTAAAGTCCTTTCAGGAGAATACAACTTACCTATTAGAAATTGTAACAGGGCAAAAAATAATAGTGAAATAAATTTTTTAGATTTGTTTAATTATGGTGTCATTAGAGATATGGATACCAAATATAGGACAGTTAGGGAACAATGTTTTGAAATTATTGAATCAAAAATACTTGAGAATATTGAATTTGAAAAGAGTGAAGTTATGTGTCATCCAGCATTTTTAGATAGTCCTTTGCTTGAGGGTTCATCTTTTAATGTTGCTAGGATAAGAGAAGTAGACATATTACGTGACCCATATATGAAGGAGCTTATAAGTAAGTACGATATAAAACTATGCAATTATAAAACTATATAAATTAAATAGGAGGTATCATTTTGACTAAATCACTTAGATTAATAAGTAATCAATTGTCTAAGCTAGGGAAAGCAATGCTAATACCAGTTGTTGCAATGCCTGTTGCAGGGCTTTTATCAAGGCTTGGTCAGCCAGATTTGTTAAATTTAGACATATTAAAAATTGCATCTGATGTTATATTTGGAAATTTAGATATGCTATTTGCTGTAGGATGTATATTGGCTTATACAAAGAGTAAAGATAAATCTTCAGCAGTTTTAGCAGGAGTTCTTTCAATTATGGTGTTTAGACAAGCACTTACCTATTTAGATGAAAGTATAAGTATGGGAGTGTTTGGAGGAATAGTATCAGGGGTAAGTACAGCTATTATATATAATCATAGTAAGAATTGGAAAGTTCCAAGTATGTTCTCTTTCTTTGCAGGAGAAAAGCTCGCCATAACCTTAGGGCCTATATTTTCTATTGTTTTAGCTGGAGCCTTTAGTTTTATATGGCCTCCAATAGAATCAGGACTAGATGTTTTTGCAACAGGTCTTGGTTCAATGGGTATTATAGGAATATTTTTATTTGGGTTCTTAAACCGTATTTTAATACCTACTGGATTACATCATGTTTTTAATGCGTATATATTTTATGAGTTAGGAAGTTATACAACAGCAAGTGGCACAGTAGTAACAGGAGAAATGACAAGATTTTTAGCTGGGGACCCAAGTGCAGGAGCATTCTTAGTAATGTTTTACGTAATAATGGTATTTGGAGTACCAGGTATAGCTGCTGCAATGTATAAGACAGCTCGTCCAGAAAATAAAGAAGAAGTAAAAGGCTTAGCAAATAGTGGTGCATTAACTTCAATATTTGCGGGAGTAACAGAACCGATTGAATTCTCCTTTATGTTTGTATCTCCACTTTTATATTTTATGCATTCTGTATTTACAGGTTTAGCTGGTGCAATATTATATTTATTTAATTCAAGACTTGGATTTAATTTTGGCTTTAATATTATTGATTTATTTTTAAATTGGAAAATGGGAAATAATGTGATTTATGTAATACCTGTTGGTATAGCATTTTTCTTCTTATATTATTTCACATTTAAAACAATTATCCTTAAGAAGAATATAAATACTCCAGGAAGAAGCGAAAATACACTTGAAGAAATAGATGAAACTTCAATAAAATTATCTCATTCAAATTATGGATATATGGCAAAAAAATTATTACAAAATCTTGGTGGAGCAGAAAATATAGTTAGTGCAGAAAACTGTGTTACAAGAATGCGTTTAGAGATAAAAGATATAAATTTAATAAATGAAGATAATATAAAGAAGACAGGAGCAAAAGGGATAATAAAGGTAAACCAAAACAATATTCAAATAATAATAGGAACAGAAGTAGGTCATGTAATGAAAGAATTTAATGCATTATTAGATGAATTAGCAAGTCAGGGGGTAGTATAATATGGGAAATAAAATAGTTATAGTAGGTGGAGGATCAACTCATACTCCAGGAATAGTAGAAGTTCTTAGAAACCGTGCAAAGGACTTAAAGTTAGATGAAATAGTATTATATGATAAGGATAAGGAAAGAAACTACCTAATAGGAGAGTTTACAAGAATATATTATAGAGACAATAAATCTGATATTATAGTTTCCTATACTACAGATATAAGAGAGGCTTTTAAGGATGCTAATTTTTTATATGTACAAATAAGACCAGGTCTTAATAACCAAAGGGAAATTGATGAAAAAATATGTTTAAAACATGGAGTTGTAGGACAAGAAACTTGTGGTTTAGGAGGATTTTCTTTTGCATTAAGAGTTATACCAGAAATATTAAAAATAGTAGAGGTTGCTCAAGAAGTTTGCCCTGATGCTTGGATATTAAATTACACTAATCCAGAAGCTATAATTTCAGAAGCTATATATAAAAAGTTCCCTAAGGCTAAATGCTTATGTATATGTGATATGCCAATAAGTATAGAAGAAACTTTAGCAGAATATTTAAATACACCATATAAAGATTTAACATTTAAATATTTTGGATTAAATCACTTTGGATGGTGGACAAATATATACGATAAATCTGGAAAAGATTTATTACCTGGAATAAGGGAAAAGGTAGAATCAGGAGAATTAAAAGGATTAATACAAACTAATGAAGAAATTATAGGAGATGATTATTGGACCAAAACTTTTCAAAATGTAGTTAAAGCATTTAAAATGTATCCGCAGTTTTTCCCTAATTGTTACTTACAGTATTATTATTTTGCAGATGAAATGGTTGAATCAGATAATATTGAATTTACAAGAGGTTCCTATGTATTAAGTACTAGAGAGATAACTGTATTTGAGGAATGTAAGAGAGTTATAGAATTAGGTACAGCTAAGGATTCTAAGTTGTTAGGTGGAGTTCATGGAAACTATATTGTA